>SKLM01000047.1 GCA_007123205.1 Thermoflexales bacterium | reverse complement strand
CGCGTCAGTTGGTCCCTGAGCCTTGGCCTGACGTGCCTGAAGAACGGAACACCCTCTTGAACCATCAGCTGTCCTTATCCTATGCCGTCGCCTAAAAACCTACCCACGAAAGGCCCCCTACTCCCCTGCTCCGCGGCTTCCATGCTCCCCCGCTCACCTATCTGCGATCATCTGCGTAAATCTGCGTAAATCTGCGTCCAATGTGGTAGACGCGTACCTGCAAGCGATACTTCCCGCTCAGCGCCGTCCTGATCTTGAAGTGGAATTGCTCAGACTAGGATGTCTTCGACTCGATTACGCGTATCTCATGACAGATCGAGTGTGCCTGAAGGACGGCCACTAGCCTGCCCAGAAGAGCGGGCATCGACGTCAAGCCACGACCTCCTGGCGAAGTCCCAGCCAGCTCTCTAGCAGCTCCCAGCTGACCTTCCAGTCCAGCCAATCCTCTTCTTCCTCCATAATGGCTTGACCCAGCGTCTTCCGTTGTTCGGGGGAGAGATCCCGTTCTTCCAGCAGGAGAGACCGCTCGTGCACGTATGCTGCAAAGTGCTCGAACGACATACCATACTTGCTTTCAAGCCTGGACAGTTCCTCCTGAATCTGGCTGATCCGCTGGAGGATGTACTCTCGCAACAGACAGCGAACGGCTTCCTCCTCCGTGGCGAACATCTCCCTGTTGACCAGGGGTGTCACCATCGCACGAACGTCTCCATCCATGTCCGGGCCTCCTCGGCGCGCTGGAATCCTGCAACGGTGGGTTGGCGACTGCCTTCCAACTGGGACGGCCTGAGCCAGTCTCCATCTTCTGGACTGAGGCAGTTGCGCCGTTGTGCAGTTCCGTGTTCGATACGTCGGGTATTATAGGGCGGAAAAGGGGTTCTGCAAGATCGATCCGGGGGCCGGTATCCTGTTGGCGGCACCTGAGCAAACAGCTTGATTGCAGCGACAGGCGAGGTAGCATCCCATATGCGCCGGTTGGCCAAGTCGTCTGCCTACGCCGCGCCTATCGCCCAGGTGAACCGAATCGGATCTCCAACTGATCCCGATGCCACCAGGAGAGCGGGCTCATTGCATCCATCGGCATCGGACGTCGGCACCGACCGAACGATGTAGGCAGACAATGACTTGACAATACAGGGACAATACGGTACACTAAGGGGGATGAGGTATTACTCAACACAGTGATAGGAGGCTGACATGGACGTCGACAAGAAGCTGCAGTGCATCAACATGATGGAGTACGTCGGAGATTGGGCCGAGTGGCGCAAGAACCTCCGTCGCGCGGTCAGCGTGGGCAAGAAAGTCGGTATGTCCGAAGACGAGATCGAGGCCCTCGCCACCCAGATCGGCGACTTCCTCGCCCAGAAGGTATGCCCCGCCACGCCGGAGGAGGAGCTGCTCAAGGAGATGTGGCACGTGGCAGAACCCGAGGAGCGGAGGATCATCGCCGGGCTTATGGTCAAGATGTCCGAGTAGGCGGCCCAGAATCAGTCGGTTAGCGGTGGCGCGCTCCCGGAGGTTTCCACCCAGAGGAGCGTCCTGTGGGTTGGCAAAAGCGAAAGGAGGGCGATGATGAAGACGGCAATGGTGTGGGGGGCCAGCGGCGGTATCGGGAGCGCCCTGGTCCAGCGCTTGGTCGACGAGGGATGGGCGGTACTGAGCGTGGCGCGGGATCCTGGTACCGTGACCCCTCTTCCCTCAGAGGTGATCGAGGCCGATGTCGCAGATCCCCGCAGCGTGCGGCAGGCCGTGGCCCGCGCCGGGGAGCTCGTCCAGGAGGTGGATCTGTGGATCTACGCCGTCGGGGACATCACCTCCGTGAAGGCCGAGGATATGTCGCCCGAGGACTGGGAGCGGATCCTGGCAGCCAATCTGACCGGTGCCTACCTGGCGATCCATTATAGTCTGCCCCTTCTAACAGCGGAGGCGCACATGGTCTTCCTCGGCGCCGTCAGTGAGCGGCTTCGTTTGCCTGGATTGGCGGCCTACGCCTCGGCCAAGGCCGGTCTGGAGGCCTTTGCCGAGGTCCTCCGCAAGGAGCAGAGACCCCGTCGTGTGACCCTGGTGCGACCGAAGGCAGTCCAGACACCCCTGTGGGGTAAGGTCCCCTTCAGCCTGCCGCCCGGGGCGATGAGCCCCCAGGATCTGGCCGAACGTGTGCTGCAGGCCATCCAGGACGGGCACAGCGGCGTGTTGAACCTCTGATCGCTCTTCTCATCCCTGAGTTACTCCTAGCGCCGGAGGGCGGCAGTGGCCGCGGTAACGCGGCCACTCCTTGCCAGATCGCGGCAGGCGGGCACGCTATGCCGCTGATCAAAGCCTCTCCTTTGGCCGCCGGGCGCCGCCTTCGTTAGCCCTAAGACTGCGGTTTGACGTTCCATCCCTCTACTGCTAGAATCCGTTGGCTCTCCGCGGACGGGGGGTGGCGCTGCGTGCGGGCGCCGGCAAGACATGTGGACTCCCTGGCACGAAACGAGGCAACATGAGTGATGCACAGACCACCCGATCGCTCCTGCTCGAGCTTTTGACCAGTCAGCGACTGGCTGTCCTGGCGACCCGCGAGGAGGATGGGCACCCTTATGCCAGCTTGATGGCCTTCGCGGTCACCGAGGACTTGAGGACCATTCTCCTGGTGACTGGCCGGGCCACCCGGAAATACGCGAATCTGCGCGCGGAGCCGCGGGTGGCGCTCCTCGTCGACAGCCGCTCTCACACCGCCTCCGACGTTCACGAGGCTGTGGCAGCCACCGTCCTCGGCGATGCGGAGGAAGTGTCCGGCGCCGAGCGGGATCAGCTCATTGCAGCCTATCTCGCCACCCATCCCCATCTGGAGGACTTCGCCAGTTCTCCCTCCTTCGCCCTTTTCCGGGTCGACGTGAGGAGCTACTACCTGGTGCGTCGCTTCCAGCAGGTGACCGAGTTCCACGTCCGTCGATGACCTGGGTGCTGCCTCTTTCTCAGGTGGACCCTCCGCAACGGCCCGACGTGGGCGGGAAAGGCTTCGCCCTGGCGGAGATGGCGCGGGCCGGCATTCCTGTGCCGGAGACGCTCTGCATCTCGACCCGGGCGTACGAGGCCTACGTGTCCAAGACAGGGCTTCGTGAGCGCATCATGCTGGAGCTCAGCCGCAAGGATTTCGCTGAGATGCGCTGGGAGGAGCTGTGGGATGGGTCCCTCCGCATCCGCAACCTGTTCCTGCGGACCCCCATGCCTGACGATCTCGCCGCAGCCATCAGCCAGGGTCTCACACCACGCTTCCACCTAAGGCCCGCGGTGGTCCGTTCATCGGCCCCGGGCGAGGATTCAGAGACGGTCTCCTTCGCCGGGCTCCACGAGTCCTTTGTGAACGTGGTGGGGATCGATGATGTCCTCGAGCACGTGCGGTTGGTGTGGGCCTCCCTCTGGTCCGACGCCGCCCTGCTGTACCGACAGGATCTGAACCTGGACGTGAGCAGGAGCACCATGGCCGTGGTGGTTCAAGCCCTGGTGAGGGGGGATCGGTCCGGCGTTGCCTTCAGCCGTAGCCCCAACGACCCGTCCCAGGCTGTGATCGAGTCGGTCTATGGCCTCAACCAGGGGCTGGTCGATGGCACGGTCGAGCCCGACCAGTGGATCATCCATCGGGCCACCGGAGAGCTGCTGACTCACGTCGCCCCCTCGCGCGAACAGATGCTGGTCGCCGGGGATGAGGGGGTTCGCCTTGAGCCTCTGCCGCAGGAGCTCTCCCTCCACCCTCCGCTATCTTCCGACGACGTGGCCACCGTCTTCGACCACGTACGACGGCTGGAAGCCCTCTTCGGCGGGCCGCAGGACGTCGAATGGACCTGGGGCGAGGCGGGTTTGGTTATCCTCCAGTCTCGGCCTATCACGACCCCGGTGGGTGGGGACCCAGATGACGAACGACGATGGTACCTCAGTCTTCGCAGGAGCTTCGAGAACCTCCAGGCCTTGCGTGACAAGATCGAGGGTGAGCTGATTCCAGGTATGATGGAGGAGGCCCAAGCCCTGAGCGCCCGGTCTGTGGACCATCTGCCGGATCAGGGCCTGGCCGCGGAGATCGATCGTCGGCAGCGCATCTACGATGAGTGGGTCCAGGTATACTGGGACAAGTTCATCCCCTTTGCCCACGGCATACGGCTCTTCGGTCAGGTCTACAACGACGCCCTCCACCCCGAGGATCCTTATGCGTTCATGGACCTGCTCGCCGGCACGGACATGGCCAGCCTGGCCAGGAATCAGGCCCTGGAACAGATGGCGGCGATGATCCGGGACGACGCCGGTCTGGCGGAGGCGCTGCGCCAGCGGCTCACGGGCGGCGAAGGGGGAGAGCTCTGCGACCAGTTCCAGCAGCGCCTGGATGAGTTTTTGGGCCGCTTCGGCGATCTCTCCTTCGCCATGGCCAGCGACACTAGATCGCCTCAGGCGCCCGACGCCCTGATCAAAGTCCTGCTGGAGATGGCCAGCCACCCGAGGGAGTCCCTGCGCCGAGAGCCGGGCCAAGCGGACCGGCCATCGCGGTCCGCCCTGCGCGATGAGTATCTGAACCAGTTTGCGGGAGAGGAGCGCGTGCGGGCGGCTGAGTTGCTCGATCTGGCCCGCACCAGCTACCGACTGCGGGATGACGACAACATCTACCTGGGCGCCATCGAGGCCGAGATGCTGGTGGCGGCCGAGGAGGGCCGTAAGCGGCTGAGTACACGCGGCGGCGGGCCCGTTGATGCTGTCCGTGTCACAGATCTGGCCAAGATGCTGCGTGATCCCACCTTTGTGCCTCAGACCACGGAGGAGGAGGAGGTCCAGGACGGCTTCCTGATCAGGGCGCGCCAGCTCATCGGCCAGCCAGCTGGCCCTGGTGTGGCCCACGGGACCGCGCGCGTCGTGGTCTCCCAGTACGATCTGACGTCTTTCGAGCACGGGGAGATCCTGGTGTGTGATGCCGTGGACCCCAACATGACCTTCGTGGTGCCGTTGGCGGCCGCCGTGGTGGAGCGCCGGGGGGGCATGCTGATTCACGGTGCCATCATCGCCCGAGAGTATGGACTCCCCTGTGTCACCGGGGTGCCCGATGTCACCTCCCTGATCCATACCGGTGACACGATCACGGTCGACGGACACCTGGGCATCGTCACCCTCAGTCAGCGAACGGAAGCCGCCGTGGATTAGGGTGGGCCGTAGGCCCCTCTGATCGCACCTCCCATCACCTCATCACAGGGTCCCGGCCGGCGCATCCAGCGCGGGCGCGGCGCGTCCCGGCGGCCGGAGGGTGACAACAGAGACAGCTCCGAAGGGTACCGATCATCTCGGGAGACCGCACGCGCGCGAAGCGGATCAGCCGACTCAGTGACCTCTAGCGCTTTTGGCGGTTCCAGCGTCGATGGCTGGACGAACGGTCACCCTGGAGCCGGAGGAGACCGATCTTGCCCACGACCTGCTCGCCCACCTTGCCGAGTGTATGATGGCCCTGCAAGAGGAGAAACAGAAGCTTCTTGAGGGCTTCTGACTGGATCTGGATGGGATCACGCGCGGAGACACGTGCAAGTCGTTGATGGAGCAAGGGAGAGTGGGAGGCAAGCCTTCCGAGGGTAGGACTGGCTTTACGATTTGATGCGCTTCATCTATAATCGAATCAGTTGCCGTGAACGATCTGAGTTGCTTCCGAAGTCGCATTCGAGCACAGCGCCGACGAGCAAATCGAGGTACACCTGTTGAAGACAGACCGGCGTCAAGGAGAGTACGCGAGGAGCAGAGCCATCCACTTCCCGCCCGCCGAGCGGCAGGTGCTGATGAAAGCGCTGGGCGATGCGCTGGAGGCTTACCCGGACGTGGCTTTTGCATACGTCCATGGCTCCTTTGCGGGACAGGGCCCCTTTCGCGATGTCGACGTGGCCATCTACCTGGCGCCCGGTGCACCTGTGCCGGGCGAACGCACGTTGATCATGAGCCAGGAGCTCGGTGATGGTATCTCCCGGACACGCCATTTGCACGTCGTCCCGCCCTTTGACGTCCGGGTCCTGAATCAGGCCCCGCTGGGTTTCTGCTATCAGGTGTTGCTTCGCGGCAAGCTCGTCTTCAGCCGGGATGAATCGGCTCGCGTCGGATGGATTGCCCGTATCGTGGAGCGCTACCTGGACCTGCAACCTCTGCGGCGGCAGGCGTTGAAGGAGGCTATGACAGCTTGACGCTCAACGTGGACCTTATCCAGTCGCGATTCGCGGATATCCGGCAATCGGTGGAGCGCCTGGAGCGGATGCAGGAACTGTCGCGGGCGGCGTTTCTGGCGGATCAGGACACGCTCGACGTGGCCTGTTATCGTCTGCTGGTGGCAATCGAGGCTGCGCTCCAGATGTGCTTTCACATCAGCGCTCAGCGTCTGCAGCGGGTACCTGAAGCCTATGCCGAGTGCTTTGCCCTGCTGGGTGAAGCGGGAATCCTTTCGCCGGGCCTGAGCGCGAGGCTCCAACGGATGGCGCGGTTCCGCAACATGCTGGTACACGTCGATTGGGATATAGACTACGACCAGGTCTACGATGTCCTCCAGTGCCACCTGGATGACCTGACGGCTTTTGTTCGCGCTGTTGGCAACCTCCTGGAGTAGCAGGACGCTGCCTCGGGACACAGCTGCTTGGGTGGGCCCTCAGTTCCCCGACCGGGGCAGCGGTCGCTGCGAGAGGCGAGCGCGGGCAGTTTGGGGTCGATCGGGGAAGAACACGCGATGAGCAGACCGTCCAGGAGACCTGAGCGGGTTCGGACCGCGTAGGAGGAACTATGGAGACGATCTCACTGCTGGAATCCAGGCGTGTCGTACTGGGCGTAACGGGCGGCATCGCCGCGTACAAAGTCTGCGCGCTGGCCAGCCGCCTGACCCAGGCCGGGGCGGAGGTGGACGTGGTGCTCACCGAGGCGGCCACGCGCTTCGTCGCGCCGCTCACCTTCGAGGCCCTGACGGGCCGCCCGGCGTACGTCAGCATGTGGCATACGGCGGCCGAGGGCCTGCCCACACATATCGCCCACGTCGGGCTGGCCCACGCTGCCGACCTGATGGTCGTGGCCCCGGCCACCGCCAACACCATGGCCAAGCTGGCCCGTGGCCTGGCGGACAATCTCCTGAGCACCCTGGCCCTCGCGGCTCAGTGTCCCCTCCTGCTGGCTCCGGCCATGGACGTGGGGATGTGGTGCCATCCGGCCACCCAGGCCAACGTCGCCCGGCTGCGGGAGCGTGGTGTCGCCTTCGCCGGGCCGGCCCGGGGGCGCATGGCCTCCGGGCTGGAGGGAGAGGGGCGGCTGGTCGAGGCGGACCAGCTCCTCGGCCATGTCCGGCACGTCCTGGGGGCCGGCGGGCCGCTGGCTGGTCGGCACGTGGTCGTGTCGGCCGGGCCCACCCGGGAGCCCCTGGATCCCGTCCGCTTCTTGAGCAACGCATCGTCGGGGCGGCAGGGGTTCGCCCTGGCCCAGGCGGCCATCGATCGCGGCGCCCGGGTGACGCTGGTGGCCGGCCCTACCCATCTGAAGACGCCGGTGGGTGCCGATCGAATCGATGTGACCACGGTCGGGGAGATGGAGGACGCCGTGCTGGAGGCGAGCGTCAGGGCGGACGCCCTGCTGATGGCGGCCGCCGTCGGGGACTACGCGCCCGAGGAGGTGGCTCCCGAAAAGCTGAAGAAGGGACCCCATGCCATGGTGGTTCGGCTGATGCGAACCGCGGACGTGCTGGCGGCTGTCGCCGCGAGCCGGGCCGAGTCCGGCCGCCCCCGGGTGGTGGTGGGTTTTGCGGCCGAGACCGAGGACCTGGTGGAGAATGCCCGCGCCAAACTCGAGGCCAAGAACCTGGACCTCATCGTGGCTAACGACGTGACGGCGCCCGACGCCGGCTTTGGGGCCGAGACCAACCGCGTGGTGCTCCTCGGCCGGGAGCCCATCCCCGGCCCGGCGGAAGAGCCGGAACCGACGGCCCTGCCGCTGATGACCAAGCTCGCCGTGGCCGAGCGGGTGCTCGACCGGGTCCAGGACTTACTGCAGGCTTCCGACGGCTAGATCCGGTAGCCCTTACCCCTCAGGGAGTGCTCGCGAGCTGCCACGTCTCCTCCACGTGACGTGGACGCGCGTCCCCTCCTCGACGGAGCTGGTGACGCTGAGGTCGGCGCCGATGTCCTTGGCCCGCTCCCGCATGATCCCCAGGCCGAGGCTCTCCGGCGGAACCGCATCCACGTCGAAGCCGGAGCCGTCGTCGCTGATCTCCAACGCCACGTCAGCCTCACACCGGAGCCGCACCGTGGCCTGGCTGGCCCCGGCGTGCTTGGCGACGTTGTTGAGGGATTCCTGGGCGATGCGGTATAGGGCCACCTTCACTTCAACCGGCAGCTGACAATCGCCCGTGATCTGGACGTCGACGGGCACCCGGGCCCGACCGGTGATCGACTCTCCCAGCTGACGGAGAAGCTCAGTCATCTCCGTATCGGTCAGCGCCGCGGGTCGCAGCTCGAGCAGGAGCGTCCGCATCTCCGCCAGGGCCCCGCGGGTCAGCTCCCGCAGCTCCCCCAGGCGTTGGCGACCCTGCTCGGGGCTCTTCTCCCACAGCCTGGGCAGCACGTCGGCGATCAGGCTGGCGGAGAACAGAGTTTGGGTCACCGCATCGTGGAGATCGCGGGCCAGCCGGCTGCGCTCAGCAGCGGCGGCGCTCTTCTCCACCTCGACCCGCAGCCGGGCGTTCTCGATGGCCAGGGCGGCTTGATCTGCCAGCGTGGTGGCCAGGCTGATCTCCTCGTCCGAGAAGTCTCGGCGCTCCTCGTACAGGAGCGACATATCTCCGTACACCTCGTCGCGGATCACGATGGGGACGGAGAGAGAGGACCGGAAACGATCCCCCACCAGGGCGACCCACGATTGGAGGCTGGGATGGCGCGACAGCTCGACCGGATCGACCTTCTCCAGCCGGGCCTGAATGTCCGCAATGGCGAAGGGGCGCCGTTCCAACGTGGCCCGGTTCGGCTCGGTGTCGATGAGGGGCATCGGTCCGATACCCTCGAACTCGTCGGGCATGTGGCAGGTCGCCTCGGCCCGGTACGTCCCCTCCTCGACGTCAATGCTGTACATGACCCCCGCCTGCGAGCGGAGCAGGCGGCAGGCCTGTTGCACGATGGTGTTCAGTACCTCCATCAGCGGACGGTCCGTGTTCAGCACCGTCAGGATGTCCCGCAGCCCCTCAGCGACCTGCCGGCGCCGCTCACTCTCCTCCAGCCGCTCCTGTTCGGCTTCGTATAGACGCGCGTTCTCCATCGCCGTGGCCGCTTGCGAGGCGAAGGCCTGGGCCAGCTCAGCCCGTTCCTGCGTATAGTAGTCCGGCTCGCTATGGTCGATGGCCAGCATGCCGATGGGTTGCTCCTTGATGATCAACGGCACGCCCATCCAGGAGCGGATGTAGCCGAAGGTAGTCTCCAACTCCTCGCCGGCGGTCTCGCGAAAGGCAGCGGCGAGGTCTCCATCTCCGCGGACGTCCGGGATCAGCACGGGCTCGCCCCGTCGGACAACGGTGCGATTCACCTCGGCCTCCTCCATCGCGAAACGGATATCCAGCGCCTCCTCCACCGGAATCGGACCGCGGTAGGCCACGATCTTGAGCTGGTCCTCCTCGAGGACCAGCACCGACGCCGCGTCGTATCCCACCACTGACCCGAGTTGGTCGAGGATCAACCCCAGCAGAGGCTGCAGCTCCAGGGTGGAGGCCACGTTGTGAGAGACCTCCAGCAGCGTAGAGAGCTCATGGGTCCGCTCTTCCACCCGCTGCTCCAGGTGGCGCCGGGCGGCGACCCGCTCGGTGATGTCGCTCACGAAGCCCTCCAGGGCCTCCAGGACGCCCTGCGGCGAGTAGACCCCCTGCCCCCGCTCCGACACCCACCGCTCTCCGCGCTCGGTCACAATCCGATAGGTGATCTCGAAAGGACGGTGCTCTCTCAAGGCACTCTGAACGTCCTCCCACATCTCCTCCCTATCGTCCGGGTGGATCAAGTCACCGTACGCCACCCGCTGGTCCCCGACCAACTCTTCCGGGTGATAGCCCGTGAGCTCGATGCTCCCATGGCTGACGAACTCCATCGTTCTGTCTTGATCACTGTAGCCGCGGTACGCCATGCCCGGGAGATTGCTGATCAGCGTCGACAGCATGCGCTCGCTCTCCTTGAGCGCCTCGTCCGCCCGCTTCCGCTCGATGGCCACCCCGGCCAGGTGTGCGCCCAGTTCGATGGTACGGATTTCAGCCTCCGTGGGAGAGCGGGGGTGGCGGTAGTACATGGCGAACGTCCCCACCGTCTCACCCTGGGGCGAGAAAACGGGTTCCGACCAGCAAGCGCGCAGGCCGTGCTCCAGGGCCAGCTCCCGGAGGCCCTCCCACCGCGGATCCTCGGCGATGTCCTCCACGATCACCCGCTCACCGAGATACGATGCCGTGCCGCAGGAACCCACCAGCGGCCCGATCTCCAGGCCCTCAATCGACTCCAGGTAGTCCTCGGGCAAGCTGACGGCGGCTCCCAGGTGGAGATGCTTTCCCTCTTTGTCCAACAGCAGCACCAGCCCCTGCATCCCGGGCCACTGCTCTTCGATGATCACCACCAGCGTCTCCAGGGTCTCGCGGAACTCGCCCCCGCTCGCCAGCAGCTCCAGGAACTGGCGCTGTCCGTCCTGGATCGCCTGGGCCCGCTTCCTTGACAGCGCGTTGACCAGAATGGTGGCCAGCATCTGGAGGAGGTTGATGCCCTCCTCCGTCCAGGCCCGCTGTGCCCGGACGGCATCGAAGCCCACCAGCCCGATGGTCTCCCCTCGATAACCCAGGGGTACGGCCACCAGGGACTGGTTGCCCTGAGATTCAAACAGCAGTCGATCAACCTTGGCCTCCGGAGGCAGGCCGGCCACGGAGGGTATGTGCAGAGCCTGGCCCTCCATAAGTATCTCATTCGACCATGGGATCTCCGCTACCGACAGGTCCTGCATGAGGCCGATCTGAGGCGTGATCCCCGGAGCGCACCACTCGTGGGTGTTGTACAGCGTTCGCTTATCCGCCGAGTAAAGGAATACGTAGCTCCGGTCCACCCCCATGAACTCGCCCACAGCCCCTAACGCCTGGTTGATGCCCTCGTCGATCTCGGCCGGGGCCCGGTTGATGAAATCGGCCGAGATGGTCGACACGAGATTCTCGAAGGCCAGGCGCCGCTTCAGCTCGCCAGTTCGGCTGGCGACTTCTCTCTCTAGCCGGTCGTGGATCTGGCGCAGCTGTCGCTGCGCCTCCACCCGGTCGGTGGCGTCCATGGCGATGTGCACGAGTCCCGAGACGACGCCGTCGTCGATGATCGGAGCCGCCAGCACGTCCCAGAACGAGACCTCCTCGCCGCTCTCCAGGCTGATGGTGTCCTGGCGGGCTGACTCACCTGCCAGGGCTCGTCGGAACAGGGCGTAGGCCGCGCAGTCGGAGCCGGGCGCCAGGTCCCTGTAGTGAATCCCCGGCACCGCCAGTCCGTCCGATGCCGGGCTGTAGCGCGCCACGAAGGCCGCCCACGCTCGATTGCAGCGTCGGAGTCGCAGGTCGCGGCCGAAGATCGCGATCCCTATGGGCAGGTGATCGAAAACCGTCACGATCCCATCCAGTTGGCCCTTCAGTGGCGGATTTGGTCTCTCATAGCTCATTCTCGCACCTACCCTGTCAGCTCGTCTCGCCCCTGGGCACGGCCGCCCGGCCCGCCGCGAGGTTGCCTCGCTGTTCCGACGGAGTATACTATAGCACATCTGCTGAGACTGTGCACGGATCGCTCAAGACCCGGTCTCCCCTGGGTATCTCCGGGGCCTGCGAAGAATGGAGGGATCAATGGACCAGCCGGACACGATAAAGGTCTTGCTCGTAGACGATCACGCTGTGGTACGCAGCGGTCTGAGCGCCTTCCTGATGGCCTTCGACGATCTTGAGCTGATCGCCGAGGCCAGCAGTGGGGAACAGGCTGTGGCGCTGTGCCATCGTTTCCAACCCGACGTGGTGCTGATGGACCTGAAGATGCCGGGCATGGACGGGGCCGAGGCCACCCGGAGGATTCGCAAGAACTGGCCTGATATTCAGGTGGTCGCCCTGACGAGCTTCCGGGAGAAGGAGCTGGTGGAGAGCGCTCTTGCGGCGGGTGCCATCGGCTACCTGCTCAAGAACGTCTCGGCCGACGATCTCGCCGCGGCCATCCGCGCCGCCCGTTCCGGGAAGCCGACGCTGGCGGCCGAGGCAGCGCAGGTCCTGATCCAGTCCACCAGAGGCGGACCCCGTCTCGGCTTCGACCTCACCGATCGGGAGCGCGACGTGCTGAAGCTGATGATCGACGGGATGAGCAATCCGGACATCGCGGAGACGCTGATGGTGAGCCGATCCACCGTCAAGTTCCACGTGAGCAACATCCTTTCAAAGCTGAACGCCGAGAGCCGGACCGAGGCCGTCGCCCTGGCTCTGCAGAACGACCTCGTGACCTGAGCGGATTGTTCGACCCTGCCCACCTTCAGTCGACTCACCTCTTGGCGCCCCCGAAGGCCGTGCACAAGACCCGCCATTAGATCGATGGGCTGAAGCCACCCATCGTCCCTTTCAGCGCAGCTGGGAGCAGCGGCTCTGGCCGCACGAGCACCTAGGCTGCCTAAGTCATCGAGTGCCTCAACCGTGCGTCCAGTCCCGCTCCAACGGGCCGCTGCAGGACCGACTGGGCCCGATCCACGTGCGCCTGCCTGATTCTCTCCCCGGGCTCGCAGACCCCCGCGCACCCTGGTCTCATGACCAGGTCCAACACTGGCCCCTTGGGCGGCGTGTCGTCGAGTTGTCTGTGGTAGGATTTGTCAACGATTGGCAGAGAGCGACTTGCAGAAGAGGAAGATCCGGGAGATGGGATGTGAGGCTAGTGGAGAGATGGTGAGTGTGTGATGCGCGTGTTACTCGCTGATGAGCGTGCCAAGGTCCGTTCCGCCGTGCGGCTCCTGCTGGAGGAGCAAACCGACATGGACGTCCTGGGCGAGGCCATGGATGCGACCGGGTTGCTGGACTGGATCAGTGCCACCTGTCCCGATGTGGTGCTCCTCGACTGGGAGTTGCCGGGGGCTGAGGCGGCGAACCTCGTCTCCGATATCCGGAGCGGTTGCTCTGGTGTCCGGGTGGTAGCGCTGAGCGGCTTGCCGGAGGCCCGCCACCAGGCCCTGAGGGCCGGTGCCGATGGCTTCGTCAGCAAGGGTGATCCGCCGGAGCGCTTGCTGCAGGCGATCCGGGGCTGCGGGCTTACAGCACGGCTCGAGGGGGCGCAGGACGCGGATGGGCCTGAAGTGCTCGGGCTCGCGCGCGGCGAAGCCGAAGGTCTGTTCATCGGTTGAGGTGAAGGAGGTCCATCAGAAACCTCAAGGTTCTGGTACGGTTGGCGCTAGATCAAGGCCCTCGAAAGGCCTAAGGAGTTTGAGAGATGGAACGCTCACGTCGAACATTGGCTCTGGTCGCATTGGCGGTGGTGGGGTTGCTGGCGGCATGCGCCGCGCCGGCGCCGCAGGTCACCGGCTCGCCGCAGGAAACGGTCTCGGCATTCTACTCTTGGTACACGACTGTTGAAGGCAGCCCCTTGGGCGCGCGTGCTTACCGGGACAGCGACTACCTCAGCCCTGAGTTCATCCAGGAGATCGACGAGCTGGCCGACTCCTTTGAGAGTGGCCTGGGTGGTTTCGATCCCTTCATCTGCGCGCAGGACGCGCCGGCGGAGATCACGGTCCTGGAGGCGGAAGGGACGCCCGAGATGACCCGGGTGACCGTGCAGGCGTGGGCACCCATCTATGTCGATGTGAAGCTGATCGACTGGGAATGGAAGATCGTGGCCATCCACTGCACACCGCCCGGTGAGGAAGCGGGACTCCCGCCCGCTGAGCCTGAGCCACCGGTTTTCGTAGAGCCAACGTCAGAACCCGCTCCTCCAGCCGAGCCCACCCTCGAACCGACGGCGCCAGCGGAGCCGACGGCCGACCCCCCGACCGAGGATGAGCCCCCAGCGACGGAAGACCCGCCTGTGGCGGAGATCCCGGCCGATTGGACATCCTTTGAGGACGGGGAATACGGCTTCAGGTTCTGGTATCCGGCCGATTGGGAGCTGCAGGAGCTTCCTGGTTATCCTCCGGGCTCGGATGTTCCCGAAGGGGAGAAGGCGCGGCTGTACGCGATGCTGGTCCAGCCCAGGGGCTGGGATGGCATAGCGGCCCCGCTCTCCATCGATGTGACGGAGGGCACTGATGAGCAGTTCGCCGCGCTCTATCGGCCCCCCAGCGCCAGTGAGGAGATGGTCGTCAACGGGTACGCGGGAGTCCGAACAACGGAGTCCTTCGGCACGATGTTCGTCACGCGGTACATCGTCCAAAATCCGGACCACCACGGGATGCATCTCGTGTTCCAGGATATGTTGACCGGCTTCCCGGAGCGGCTCGCCGGGCACGAGGAGATCGGTGCCATCATCGCGCAAGTCGTGGGTACGGTGGAGTTCGAACAGCAGTAGGCCGTGGTGAGCTGATCTGCTCATCTCAAACGGAGTGGATATGATGGAAGAACATGTCTCTGCTGCCCTCGATAGTCGTGCAACCGTCACCGGGCTAGCTCTCCGCCCCCGGGCCACGTGGTCGGCCCTCCAGGGCGCGCAGGGTCGCCGCCTCTGGGTCCCCGCGGTGCTGATAGCCGGGCTGACGGTACTGCTGGTCCTGGTGACCGCCTATGCCGACACCCATTATCGCTACGGCCTGGACATGGACTGGTTTGAGCAGCAGTCAACCGGCCCGGCTCCGGAGCTGGCTTCTGTCAGGTTCGATGCCGCGGCGCTGAGCGCACTGGGGGCTCTGGGGGCCTTGGGACTCCAGTGGGTGGTGGTGACCGGTGCCCTGCTCCTTCTGGGGCGGCTGTTCGGGGAGCGTCGACTGTCCCGCGCCGACGCCGTCACCCTGGCCCTCTGGGGCTGGCTCCCCTTCATCTTTCGCGCGCTGCTGCAGCTCGGCTTCACCGCAGCCACGGGCAGGCCGATCTACAACCTGGGACTCTCTGGCCTGGTCTACGATGCGACACCGCCGCCGCTGACGGCGATCCGCTACGTGACCCCCTCGTCGGCCCGCTGGGCCACGGCTGCCTTGCTGCGCGGGGTGGACCTCTTCGCCGGCTGGCACGTGCTGCTCACCGGATGGGGGCTGGCTGCCTTTGCCCGGATCCCCCCGCGGAAGGCTTTGGCGCTGACCGCTGTCGTCTGGCTGGCGGCGCTGCCGCTCTACCTGGTGACCGGCTGAGAACGCCCGGCCACTAATGATCAACAGTGGTCGTTGGCCTCCAAGAGGAGATACACACCATGTCGGCTCTAATCTGTACCGAGAACTTGCACCGCCATTTCAAGATGGGTGACCAGGTGGTCCGGGCCCTCAACGGTGTATCGACCACCGTGGAGGCCGGGGAGTTCGTGGCTATGATGGGTCCTTCTGGATCGGGCAAATCCACGCTCCTCTACCTGCTCGGCGGTCTCGACCGGCCGACCGAGGGACGCGTCTGGATCAACGGCCAGGAGCTCAGCCGGCTGGCCGAGAGCCAACTGGCCAGGTACCGGCAGCGCGAGGTGGGTTTCATCTTCCAGTCCTTCCATCTGGTGCCCACTATGACCGCTCTGCAGAACGTGATGCTCCCCATGATCTTCGCCCAGACACCTCCTGCCGAGCGTCGTAAGCGGGCCTTGGCGTTGCTCACGAAGGTGGGCCTGAGCGATCGCGCGGACCATCGGCCTACGGAGCTCTCGGGTGGGCAGCAGCAGCGAGTGGCCGTCGCCCGTGCCCTCGCCAACGACCCCCCCATCATCCTGGCGGATGAACCCACCGGGAATCTCGACAGCCATACGGGCGAGGAGATTATGCAGCTGCTGGGTCGGCTCAACCGCGAGGCGGGTTGCACGATTCTAATCGTCTCCCACGACCCCAGCGTGACCGATTACACCACCCGTGCGCTCCACCTGCTGGACGGACAGCTGGTGGACTGAGGGTGGGTCTGGCTGGAAAGACTGGGAGAGGAAGGGGTGGAATGATGAGAGGTCACTGGTTGGACCTGCGCTCTGGAAGGGACCGGCGGGCCGCGACCGCCCGCTATCTGTTGTCCGTCGTCGTTGGTTCGCTCCTGTTGCTGACGCTGCCTGCGGCCTTTGCTGTCCCTTCGGCTCTGACCGCCGCGGCGCCCGCGCAAGGGCCCGGGCCGGAGGAGCCGTCGGACGCTGAACCCGCACTTGCCCCGCCACAAATCGATCAGGTGGAGCCCGAGAAATTCAGCAACGCCAGCGGCGCCACCCTCAGCATCTCCGGCAGCGGCTTTGTCACCACCACGGTGGCTCGCCTGGTCGGTCACGGCCTGCTCGACACCACCTACGTCAGCGCAAGCTGGCTGAAGGCTCAGGTCCCGGCCGCCATTCCTGCCGGCCGCTATGAGGTCGAGGTGTTCAAGGACGGGCCGGTGAGCAACCGCTTCGCCGTCGAGGTGACCGCACCCCTTCCCCCCGCCACGCCGCCCGCCGGCCCACCGCCCGGACGCCCTATCCTCACCGTGCGGAACTTCAGCGTCGCGCCGTCGCGCGTCAGGGCCGGGCAGGAGTTCGTGGTCACCATCGAGATCTACAACAACGGCAGTCGCGCGGCGGAGAACACCCTGGCCGTATTCACCGGTGGTAGCTTTCTTCCCGTCGGGCAGAACGGCCACACGCTGTGGCAGCTGCACATCAACCACACGGCCGTCGTCAGTCAGACGATGCGCGCGCCGGCGGATATGGGCGGGGGTGTCCATCAGCTCAGTGTCGCTCTCAGCGCCAACGACTTCGCCGGCGACCATTACGAGTATCCGACCACCATACCGGTGGAGGTCGCTGGCGCAGCTCCGGGCGGCACCGTCACCGGCCGGCCGCGCCTCTTGATAGAGGAGGCGAGCACGGTGCCCGCCCAGGTGACCCCCGGGGAGCCCTTTACGTTGACGCTGAAGTTGGCGAATCGCGGCAATCTCGCCGCTCTGAATGTCTTCGCCACCTCCGCGTCGGAGGACATAGCGATCCCTGCCGGCGGCAGTGATACCGTCGCGGTGGACCGCATCGTGGCCAACGGGGTGGTCACTGTGACGCTTCCGCTGACCCTGGGCGACGTCGAGAAGGGCGGGCGCCACAACCTCAGGATCGGACTGGAATGCAGCGACACCACCGGCGGCGTCCACACCGAACAGCAGAACGTCGGCGTCGACGTCAACACCGGCCTGGCCAACAGGCCGCAGTTGCTCGTTGGCGAGTACCGGACGGAGCCGCACGACCTCCTGCCCGGCGAGCCCTTTACCCTCACCGTGGTGATCGCCAACGTAGGGGGCGCCGACGCCCGTCGCGTGACTCTCTCGCTGGGAGGTGCGCAGGGTGAGGCCCTCGACCCCTTCATCGCGGCGGGGGTCGGCAACGTGCTCTTCATCCCGGCCATCGGACACGGCGAGACCGTCGCTGTCTCCCGGCGGCTCATCGTGGACGGGGCCGCCGGACCCCAGGCCTACAACCTGCCCGTCGAGTTGGCCTACGCTGACCTGCAGAACGCGCGGGTGAGCGATGTCCAGCGCATGAGTCTCGTCGTCCGCCGTCGGGTCGATCTCGAGCCCCGCTTCTACCGGGAGCCCGACTCTCTGGTCGCTGGGCAGGTCGCCTCTCTGGAGATGGAGATCGGCAACCTGGGGCGCAGCGCCGTCAACGTGGTCTTGATCACGG
>SKLM01000243.1 GCA_007123205.1 Thermoflexales bacterium | reverse complement strand
GCGATGATCAGACCCAGCCACACGTAGTCGGTCGAGCGGGCGGACAAGGTCTCGATCTCGGTGGGCTCGATGGGGGCCCCAAATCCCTTCGTCTCCATGGCGATCTGGAAGTCGTTGCCCTTGCGAAACAGGAGCAGGATGAGAGGGGTGATGATGGGGATGTAAGCCTTGAAGGCGCGCTGGAGCACATTCATCGAGTCGATGTCGAAAGCACGGAGCTTCTGTGCGTCGACGATGGAACTCCACATCTCGAAGATCAAGTTGGTGAAGGAGAGGGCACTTACAAACATAAAGGTGAGGACCTGCGGGACGCGGAGCTTGCCCATAGCCGTCATGATCTCCGAGGTGGAGGTGGTCATCACGAAGAGCGGCAGTGACGACGTCGCTACGAGAATCCGGACGCAGAGCACCAGGCCGAACCAGACACCCTCTCTGGTAATCACTCCCAGGTCGGCTTCCCATAGCTGCAGGTGGCCGAGGACGATAAGCGGGGTGTGACCGCCTCGATAGGTGAAGCCCTGTATCAGGATCAGGAAGACGAAGGTGCCGGTAAGGATCTTCAACACCGTGGCGAATCTACGCACCTCTATGCGCCCCAGAATCCACAGCAGGGCAGAGAAGCCAAGCCAAATCAGCAGGATCGGCATGTCCGTGTCCCGGATGGGATACATGACCAGCACCAGGGTCAGCAACACGTAGGTCATCTTGACCAGAGGGTGCAAGCGGTGCATAGGCGTGTCCAGGTGAGTGTAACGGAAGGTAGGCTGCATCTGGTCAACCCCTCCCGGGGACGGGCTGCAGCACCTGGTAGAGACCCTCGATGGTCATCGCCTGGCTCGGGACTCCGAAGGAGGATAGCTGCGCGCTGACCTGGGCAGCTACCGGAGGTATCACAAAGCTCTTCCGGAGCTCTTCGACCTCACCGAAGACCTCGGCAGTGGGGCCGTCGAGGAGCACCTGTCCCTCGTCTAGAACGATCAACCGATGCGCGTAGCGCGCGACCAGATCGACGTCGTGGGTGATCATCAGCACTGTGCCGCCCCTCTCGTCGCGAAAGCGTCGGGCCAGATCGGCGAGCTGGTAGCGCCCGCGATGATCCTGGGCCGTGGTGGGTTCGTCCAGGATCAACACCTCGGGGCCCAGGGCCATGGTGGCCGCAACCGCCAGCTTTCTCCGGTCACCAAAGGAGAGGCGAAAGGGAAAGAGATCAGCCTGCTCAGTCAGGTCCACCATCTCGAGGGTCTCAGTGACACGCTGCTCGATCTGATCCTCGGGAACCCCGACGTTGCGGAGGCCAAAGCGGATCTCCTCGTGGCTGTAGGTGGTGAAGAGCTGGTAGTCCGGGTTCTGCAGCACCAGGCCGATCCGCCGTGCGATCTCACCGACAGATAGTCCTCGAATCCCCTGACCCTTGAAAAGAACCTCTCCGGCCTTTGGTCGAAGCAGACCGACAAAGCACTTGACCAACGTGCTCTTGCCCGAGCCATTCTGACCGATGATACCGACAAACTCGCCCCGGCGAATCTGGACATCGATCTCCCGCAAGGCCACCACCGGGGGTGGCCCGGGATACTCCATCGTCAGACCCCGAGCTTCCAAGATCACGGGCGCTTCGGGATCGGCCGCCGGGGGGCGGGAGAGCGCTTCAGGACGAACCCTTAGCCGACCGCGTGCAAGCTCGCGCCGGATCTGCTCGGTGACGTCGGAGAGGGTCAGATTCACCTTTCCCGGCTCTCGATCGCGCGAATCACCCTGTTCAACATCAGACTGGACCAACGTCGACCGGATCATCATCAGGGTAGGCGTCCTGACCCCGGCTGCTTCCAGCTTCCCGGAGCGGCTGAAAACCTCAGCAGCCGTACCCTGCAGGACGGAGCGGCCACCCTCGAGGATGAGAACCTGGTCGGCAAGGCGGAGAATCTCCTCGGTCTCGTGAGTGGTCATGATGATGGTCAGATCGCCCTTCTGTTTCAGCCGCTCGATAGCCTCCACGACCTCCCACCGTCCCAGGGGATCGAGCTGTGAGGTAGGCTCGTCAAGGACCAAGACCTGGGGCGCCATGGTAAGGACGGACGCCAAGGCAGCACGCTGCTTCTGCCCGCCGGACAGGTCGCGTGGATTGTGCTCTTCCAGGCCATCCAGACGCACCAGAGAAAGGGCATCCTGGGCACGCCGTGCAATCTCGTGACGAGGAACCCCCAGATTGGACGGACCAAAGGCGAGTTCGCTCCGTAGGGTGGGCATGAACAGTTGAACCTCGGGATCCTGCATGAGCACCCCGCAGCGTTGGGATGTTACGTAGAGTGGCTGGTCCCAAGGGTCGAGTCCGGCGACGGAGACGTGTCCCCGTCGCCGCCCACCGTAGATGTGGGGCACGATGCCGCTGAGCAGGTAACAGAGAGTAGACTTGCCGGCCCCGTTGGCCCCCAATACCACTACAAACTCCCCTTTGTGGGCCTTCAGGTTGATCTGGCGGAGCGCTACTACGTCGCCCTCGTACGTGAAGGTCACGTCGTCTAGCTCAATGACCACGTCATCGGTCACGCGTGGTTCTCCTTAGTGGCATGGCGATGCGCCTGCCAGGCAGGGAATTGGCAGGCCCTTAACCATGGCCTGCCAATAGGGCGATGCACAGATTTGGGGGACAGGGACATACTACCAGATGGCACCCTCGATCTTCGGCAGTCCGCTGCGCTCGAGCGCCTCGATGATCGGGATGGTGATGATCGCCGTGATGACAGAGAGCGTCGGCACCCACCAGACGTAGCCCAGATGGGTGGCGACACCCAACTCCGCGGAGAAGCTGAACAGGTACCAATAGGGTCGGGTCCAGGGAAGCCACCAGACAAACAGGGCAGCTACGATAGTCAGGAAGACGCCCCCATACCGTTCGGCTCGCTGATCCGAGCGGACCCAGCGCGGCATCAGCCGCGTGCCCAATGGAGTGGCGACAATGAGGGTTGACGGCACCCAGTAGATGGCAGCCATGATGAAGTAGAGGGGTTCGGGAACGCTCCCAAACCCTCCGGCTTCGCCAGGAACGTAGAACGGTACCAACCAGCCGATGATGCCGACGACGACGAACAAAGGGACGTTCACCTTCCAGAGCTTGTCATCTCTGAGAATCAGGGCGGTCAGAAGAGCGGGAACGGCTGCATTGAGGGCGATGTCCACCACCTGGAGCGGATAGGCTGCGGGAGCAATGAACATCCCGATGAACCCGCCCACGATGGCGGCAGCTACGCCTCCGACCGGACCCAGCAGCAAAGGCGCAATGGCGCAGAAAGGTGTTGTGAGGGGCACGTATCCACCGCCGCCCACGTAGGGGAAGATGGGTACGAGGCCCAGGACGCCGCACAAAGCCCCATACAGCGTGACCCAGGCAATAGAGGCTCCGCCGATCCGACTCGTTCCGCCGGAGCTGACCTTTTCAGAGGTGTTCTCATCCATCATTTCCTCCTCTCATCAATCTCGATGGCTCTTCGGTGAGGTGCTGTTGAAACAAGGTGATCCCCTCGAGTGTGCGGACCGCGGCAAGCCGCCCGGGCTGGCGGAGCGGGCCGAATCAAGCGATTTCCGCGAAACGGACTGAAAACGGCCCGGCCAGGGGTCCGCGAATCTCAAACCTCCGCTGTCCCCCAAATCTGTATGCGATTGTACCACAGATTGCCTGGGAGGACAAACATTCCTACCCAGGAGAAGGAATCGTCGAGGATCCCATAGGGAAAACACCTATCTGGGCCCGTGAGCCGTGGTGCTCGAGCAGCGAGTCGATTCCTTGCTGGAGAGAAGCCAGCCTGTGCCATCCTATGGCGACTAGATCGGATTCGGCGATGCCGTCCGTGACGATATGGAGGTTCTTCTCAGTCTTGATCCGGGCCAGGAAGTAGCCCAGCACGCTGAAGGTCACCTTGCCGTTGCGGCGCACGACATCACGGAGGTAGTCGTCAGGATGCTGGTGGCAAGAGGCCATGAGCTGGTAGAAGTCGTCGCCTCCGACGCCCTCGGGACAGGCGGCGACCAATAAGATGCTGCCCCCCTCTCGGACCACGGCATCGGCGTATTCCACAGCCCGGACGGCCTGATAGAGGTCGATGTCATAGGGAAGCGCGGAGGTGACCGCGATGTCCAGATCGGGCGGACAGGCCACTTCGTAAATGGGGCGGGCAAAAGCAACCCCTGCTTTGAAGACCCGGTCCGGGGTGCCAGCAAAGGCACGGGTCACGCGCTCATCCTGAGAGAGCACCACATTCAAAACCATATCCATCGGGAGGAAGCTGCCGGCCTCCTGAATGTCCAACCTGCAGGGTATGTCTACCCGCCCCGGCTGGCGGAACCCCAGGGTGACAAGGCTGTGGTTAGCGTTGATGGTATCGAGGGCGGCCACGCCGGGCAGGATCAGCTTGCTCCCGCCGGAGTATCCGGCGTAAGGACTGGGGCCAACATGCCCGATGCCGATGCATCGATCAGATTCGACAACGATCCGATTGAGCCAGACAGGGGTCCCTCGACTGGTCAGGCCGACGTAAACCTGGCTCTCCTCATCCGTGCAGCGATGCTGTTCTACCCGGAAACGCTCGAATACCGGCTGACCGACCTTCCGCCGAACCTCCTCCTCCGTGCTGAGTCGGTGCGTGCCGTGAGTGATCAGAATCGTCACGTCGTCATCCTCGACCCCTCCCAGCCGGAGGTCATGTAGCACAAGCGGGAGGATGTCTGCCGCCGGCGTGGTGCGGGTGTGATCGTCGACGAGGACGACGACCCGCTCACCCGGCCGGACGATATCAGGGAGAGGGGGCGTGTCGAGGGGCTCCATCAGGGCCCGTCGGATCTCGGCGGCGGGGTCAGAACTGGACTTCACGACCTGCGGCACGTAGACGTTCTGCAGATTGGCATCGGGTACCTGGGCCGTTACTTCCCGGGCACCGTAGGGAAGAAGGATTTCGCGTCTCGCGTTCATTCTGTCTACCACCTTTCCTGCAATCGCTCATTCCACCAACGAGAAGCCACGAACCCGAGCCTCACGCTGAACTTGCGCTGAATCTACCTTCAGGTGCCCATGCCAGGGCGCAAAGAGGGCGACCAGACGGGGCAGCAGTGCAGCAGAAGACGGGGCTCTCCCCGCGGGCAGGTCTTCCTGCACTCACCTGAAAGAAAGTAGTTCCCGCAAAGACCCTGAAGGTATTCAACGGTCAGCTTCATCTCCTGGGACCCCAGGGCTATCTGGCTAACAGGAATTCCACTCAGACCGTGATCCTCCGAAACCTCCAGGGTCTCCAGTTTGTTCCTGCAGTAGGCCCAGCCTTACGCCTGGAACACGACCCAGACTAGAACTACGACGTGCTCCCTGCGTGAGTACGCGGCGCGTGGTGTGCTGCGTGCTGCACGAAGGAGAGGTGCCCCCCGCTATTCCCTCCCGTCCGGAACGACCCGAACGCTGTTGCTGCGGCAAGTCGGGCACATCCGCTCCCGGTCAGCAGTCGGGTCGAAGATGCCCTCCCACTGGTTGCCGCAGCGGTAG
>SKLM01000421.1 GCA_007123205.1 Thermoflexales bacterium | reverse complement strand
AGAAATGCGTATGCTCCGGCTGTCACGCCGCGTGCGAGAGGGCTGTCCTGCAACTCAGCCTGCCGCGTCCTGGTCGGCGTGACCCCGTTCTGAAGCTTCGTGTGCCAGCCAGCGGAGCAGGGCAGCGCCCGGATTGGTGGGTGACCTGCCCCGGACACAGCACCGTAGATGCATTACACGGCACTGTCCCCCGAACGCGGGGGCAGGGCCGCAAGGAGGTGTTGACACATATCCTAGCTCAATGAACCTCTCGGACACACCCAACAGGGAGCCACCCTACAGCTGTTGAAGTAGGTTGGGCGGCGAACGGCGCATAGAAAGGCGATCTGGACGCCTCGACAAGGGCAGACAGGCCCCACCCTTGGGACAGGCAGGGCCGTCGGTCATAAGGTAAGCGGGCTATCATAGAAGGGAGACGACAATGAAGCAGTTACGCATGCGCAGGGGATTATGGTTGGCGGTCATTTTGGCGGCTGTTGCTGCTGGGTGGGTTTTGGCCAGGCCCGTGCAGGCCTACTTGGGCAATACGGGGATACCAGTGCGCTGCGTCCGCACGACCCCGCTCGCGCCTGGGTTTAGCGCCAATGTGCTGTGTGTGCCGGCCAGCGGGCCCGAGTTTACGGACTCCAATCTACGGGTGCCCACCGGGCACTATTTCCTCGTGACCGATATCACTGTCATACCCGACGGTGACCAGGATATCGACGCCATCACCGAGATGTACCTCTACAATAGGGACGCCGAGGACGAGAGCGTGACCAGCGTACGGCTGCGTAACGTCACCACGGCCAGCTATGGCGCCAGCTACCGGGTGCCCTATCTCGTGCTTCCCGCCGGCCACTACCTGCGGCTCTGGAACCCGGCATTGAGTCAGACGGGAATCAGTGTGCGCATCTCAGGCCTCCTGGTCACGAACGTCAACTTCTTGCCCCTGGTGGCAAGGGGAGATTAGCGGCGTTCAGCCGCACCGGTCCTCAACGTGGCGACCGGGGATGGCTTTCTCCATTGAGGAGCAACGGCACCACAGACCGTTGGGCCTGCCCCGGGCGCTGGGGTAAGCGATCGGATGGGGGGCGGCGCTTTCGCACCGCCAGCGCGGGTTCGCGCCGCCTCCCACCCCCATCCTGTCGCTCCGTGGGGTGGCATAGATGACGTCCAGGATCCCACCTGGTGGGCAGGGCCTGCTCCGCGGCTACGACGGGGGCTGGCCCGGTCAACCACTGGATCAGACCACGGACCTGGCAACAGAGGGCCTGGAGGATCAGGTGTTCATGATCGGTTAGGCCGGCCTCATCCCCTCGGCGCCGGCCGGTGACCAGTCCATCCTCGGGTTCTACCCCATCTGATAGGAACGTGGGACAGTCATCGTCATGACGGAACTACGCGTCCCTCCCGGAGATCAATTCCCTGGCCGCGAACATCCGACATCGGCCCACCGGGATCAGCTCGACCCTCACCCGACGCCCACGGAGTCCGTTGCGAACTCCTCCTTCTTGCCGAAGTGCGCGGGGCCGGAGATCGACGACCAGGGCGCCCTCATCATCGACGGGCTGCGCCCTCTATCATAAGGGTAGGCCTATAGTGGACTGACAATGTCCAACCAGGACGCCCGCCGCGGTGACCTTGACCGTTGAGAAGCACAGCGCCCCCCGACACAACCCATCGCCACCAGCGTGATATCCCCAAGCCCGCCCAGCGGTACCCTCAGCGTGGGCAACAGCCTCCTACCGGCGCAGGGGCGCACGGGACCCTGGGGTGATGTGAACCTCCACCCCATCCGACGAACGATCCACTCCACTCGCGCGCCACTCGTCAGGCGACGCCGATTGGGCAGTCCCACCCCCAACAGCTTGTCGGAACCCCCGCCCGGGTATACAATGTGCTGCATCTGCACGTCGGGCCCACTGGAGCGCAGAGCACGCTCTCGCGCCTTTCGGCGGATGCCCATTGGAGCCCGGATGCCCACGACACCAGGGGGAAACGCCAGCAGAGCTTAGGAACCCTGTACAATGACACCCACCGCTGCCGACCCGACCTCGACGCCCCCTTCGCTGCGGTTCTATCTGCTCGGCGAGTTCAGAGCTACGGCCGAAGGCGAGGCGCTCGACCCTCCACCCTACCGGGCCCTGGGCCTGCTGGCCGTCCTCCTGCTGCAGCCCCGAGTGCGGTCGCGCACCCGCCTGGTGGGCCAGCTCTTCCCGGAGATGCCGGAGAGAAAGGGACGGATCCGGCTGAGTCACGCCCTGTGGGAGCTCCGACAATGGCTGCCGGCCCTACCGCTGGAGACGACCTCTGACACGGTGCGCCTGCCGCCGGACTCGGTGTGGCTGGACGTGAGAACGTTCCGCGAGGCGACTGCCAGCGACGACCCGGACCAATGGTTCCGTGCCCTGAGTCTCTACCGCGGAGACCTAATGGAGGAGCTCTACGACGACTGGTTGCTGGAGGAGCGGGAGGCCCTGTACCTTCGGTACGTTCATCTATCCCACCATGCCTGCGATACCCTCTGGCGAAAGGGCCGCTATCAGGAACTGGTGCCCCTGGCTGAGCGCCTGGTGCAGCGGGAACCCTTCGATGAGCCGGCGCTGCGGACGCTGATGAGAGCCTACCAGGCGATGGGGCGGCGAGGCGCGGCACTGGACGCGTACGAGCGCTGTCTGTCCCTGGTAGAGGACGAAATCGGGATGGATCTCGAACCGGCTACTCGTGCTCTGGCCGAGGCACTCCGGTCCCCATCCTCCGTACCACCACCGGACCCGGCGGTGACCGTTGACGAGGGGTCGACGGCGACCGCTTTGGAGCAAGTCCGGCAGGCCCTGCAGCGCGGAGAGAGGATGGCCGTCGAGCGCAGCCTGGAGCACCTGCGGGCTGGGGCCGACTGCCCGACCGCGGAGATCCGGCTGCTGGAGGTCGACATGGCCCTGTTGGTGGAGGACTACGATTACGCTCAGTCCATCCTGGAAGGGGCTGGAGGAGAGTCCTCCGGCCCGCGGGAGAGGGTCCGCTGGGCCCGCCTGGCCCAGGGGCGGCGCCAGAACGCCGCCGCTCTCGAGGTAGCTCGCGACGTGTTGCTGGAGGCCCAGAGAGAGAAGGACCGGGAGACGGAGCTGGAGGCCCTGCTGGTGCTGATTCGCGTAGAGCAGAGGCTGGGGAACGGCGCGCGCGCGGGTCGCATCGCCGAGCGGGCCAGGACCCTGGCCCGTCAGAACGGCTTCCACCACGGCACGGCCCGAATCCTCACTCTCCAGGGCGGCTACCAGGTCTACCAGGGGAGCTACGATCGAGCGCGGGAGTGCTTCGAACAGGCACGGGCGGTCGCGTTAGAACACGGGCTGCGCTACGATCTCGCCGCTGCCCTGCGCGGCCTCCGCTGCGTGCTGGCCTACACCAACGCCCTGGGAGAAGCTCTTACGGTGGCTCAAGAGGAGTTGAGCATCTGGCGCGATCTGGGTCTGGAACGCTGGGAGGCGGCCACTCTGGAGGGCATAGCACTGATTCAGAGCTACCTGGGTCGCTCGGGCGACAGTCTGCGCACCATGGCGGAGGCCCGGGTGATCACCCGACGTCTCGACGACCCGCTGCGGACCGCCATTAACGCCTACCACGTGGCGTGCAACCTGCTGTATCACGATGACGGCCTCACGGCCCGTGCCGCGGCGATCGCCCGGGACGCCCGCGACACCTTCCGGGCCCTCGATGAGCCGCATTGGGAATCGACCACCCTGACCATCCTGGGCCACGCGCTCTGGGTCGACGGAGAGCCCGCGGCGGCCCTCGACCATTTTCGGCAGGCCCAGAGGATCAGCGAGCATGTGGGCGAATTGGCCTTTGTCCCCGAGTTGCTGGCGTACCAGGGGTTAGCTCAGTTGGACCTCGGGCAGCCCGGGGAAGCCCTCCAGATGACACGTCGGGCGATGCTCGCCATGGCCGAGGGCGACGTCAATGAGGAGGTCGTCCCCGAGATCTACTACGCCCACGCGACGGCCCTGGCCGACAACGGCATGGAGGTGGAAGCGCACGCCACGTTCAGCCGGGCCTACGAGCAGCTGTTGACCGGTGCCGCCCAGCTCCAGGATCAGGAAGCCCGCGAGGCCTTCTTCCACCGCAATCCCACGATGCGCCGTCTGATGAGCGAGCTTCAGGCGCGCAACATCGCTCCGCCTCGGGAAGCAGGAGTCGCATACGTCAAATTGCCAGCCACTACCGACGGCGCTCCGGTGCACGTCGAGTGGACCCTCGACGCGGGAGCGCCCGACAGGGCCCTTAAGCGGGGCGGAGGAACCATCGCGCTCCGCCGGGCCCGCCTCGCCCGCCTCCTGGAAGAGGCACGCACCCAGGGAGCCGCGCCAACCAACACCGACCTGGCCCGAGCGCTTGGCGTGAGCAAGCGCACCATCCAACGCGACCGCGCAGTCCTTCGGCGCGGGCAGTAGACCTCCAGCAATTGCGCCTCGTCTGTCACCTCCAGACTCAACAGCTGCGCCATCCTGGAGAGAGCCACCAGAGACTTCCCTGCTAAACTGGTCTTCACGCGCAAAGATAAGCAGATCAGATAGCAGAAGGAGGTCTCGATGAAAAAAAAGGCAGGAACAGTCGGGCTGATTGTCGTCTCGATGCTGGCGCTCTTCGGCGGAGCTCTGGCAAGCACGGAGGGACCGTCTGTGCTCGCAAGCCGTCCCGTCGCCCTCGAGGCTGCGGAAACACCGCTTACTTACAACACCATCATCACGGTCAACAGCGGCACCGATCCAGACGACCACATGAGCCGCACATGCCTGACCCACACTCCGTGCACCTTGCGCCGGGCCATCGTTCAGGCGCGCAATCTATCCCCGGCGCAGAAGCCAGTCCTGATCGCCTTCGACATCCCCGCGACGGCTGCCGAGGGCTACGACAGCGTCCATGACGTGTGGACGATCCAGATCTTCAACACAACCCAGACCAGCATCTTCCGGCGGCTCAACGGCAACATCATCATCGATGGGACCACCCAGCCGGGGGGACGGACTACCGGGCCGAAGATCTTCATCCGCGGGCCCGGAATGGGGATGAAGGATGGGCTCATCGTCGGTGACGTCGCCGGCCAGAACAACCACGTGATTCGCGGCCTCGGGTTCCAGAACCTGAGGACCCACATCTACCTCAATACGGACCACAATACTATCGAGGACAACTGGTTCGGCCTGGATCATACCGGCACCGCGCCGCTGCTGCGCGGTGACAACCCGGCCAGCGGCAGCGGAGACGCAGGCATCGCTTTCGCGGCCGGTTCAACGGGGGGTGGGGCTGACCACAATCTGGTCACCAACAACCTCTTCCTCGGGCTGAGTGGTGTGGCCGCCGCCGTCCGCGGAACCAACAACACCTTCAGCGACAACTTCATCGGAACGCGATTCGACGGGCGAGTCACCGAGAAGCGGACAGAGCCCAACTTGATCTGCTCGCCGGTCGATTGGTTGGGCGGCAGCGGCATCAGCGTTGCCGACAGGGACAACGTTATCCAGGGGAACGTCTTCGCCGGAATACGGCTGGCGGT
>SKLM01000182.1 GCA_007123205.1 Thermoflexales bacterium | reverse complement strand
GAGCTGAGCGGTGCAGACGCCTTGGACCTGAGCGGTGCAGACGCCTGTGAGCTGGGGAAGTCGGGGTCGCAGACCCCTTGGAGCTGAGCGGTGCAGACGCCTTGGAGCTGAGCGGTGCAGACGCCTTGGAGCTGAGCGGTGCAGACGCCTTGGAGCCGAGCGGTTGCAGAGGCCTTGGGGCTGAGCGGTTGCAGAGGCCTGGGAGCTGGGAAGTCGGGGTCACAGACCCCTCGGAGCTGACCGGTGCAGACGCCTCGGAGCTGCGAGAGCGGTGAGAGATCGTAGGCAGAGCGTGCGAAGCTAAGCCAGGAGGCAAACCTTGAACCGTCTGGAGATACGGCTATCTGGTTTCGGAGGTCAGGGGATCATCCGCAGCGGCGAGATCGTAGGCAGAGCGGCTGCCCTCTACGACGGCCGCTATGCCACCTTCACCCAGAGCTACGGGCCGGAGTCCCGCGGGGGCGCGTGTGCGGCGCAGGTCATGATCGCCGATGATCCGGTGGAGTTGAGTTATCCCCATCTTGTGGACCCGTCCGTTCTGATCATCATGTCGCAGGGGGCGTACAACAAGTACGTGCCGGGCTTCCGCCCGGACGGCCTGCTCGTCGTGGACGAGGACCTGGTGGAGCTCGATGAGGCGGCCGAAAGCCTCCGCGTCACCGGCATCCCGGCCACGCGCCTGGCCGAGGAACTGGGACGCCGGATCGTGGCAAACGTGGTCATGCTCGGCTTTGTGGCCGCCATTGCCGATATCGTCTCGCCCGAGGCCATGAAGAAAGCGGTGCTCGATTCGGTACCGAAAGGCACAGAGGAACTGAACACTCGCGCCTTCGAAACAGGGTACGAGTACGGGCGGCAGCAGGGGCCGATAGGCGACCTGCCGCTACAGACGACCTCCAAGCGGAGTGCGTAGGGCGAGAAATGGCGTGCGAAGCTAAGCCCAGGTCTAGGGGCCTGGTTCTTGGTCGTCCCTTCGCCAAGGCTCAGGGCATGCCTATGAAGAGTGAAGAGGAAAGCGCGGCACACACCGAACACCTGGACGATCAGCCACCGCCAGGGGCTGTTCTCGTTGTCGGTGGGGGCATCGCTGGGATTCAGGCGTCGCTCGACCTGGCCGAGATGGGTGTGCGCGTCCATCTGGTGGAGAAGAGCCCCACCATCGGCGGGCGCATGGCGCAGCTGGACAAGACTTTTCCCACGAACGACTGTGCCACCTGCATCCTCTCACCGAAGATGGTGCAGTGTGATCGACATCCTCTGATTGCGATCCATACCCTTTCGGAGGTCCAGGCCGTGACGGGTGAGGCAGGTGATTTCACGGTTCGGGTGTTGAAAAGAGCGCGCTACGTGGATGAGAGCGCGTGTACCTCCTGCGGTGACTGCGCCCGGGTGTGCCCCATCGTCAAGCGGGACGAGTTTCAAATGGGCCTATCAACGCGGCGGGCTATCTACATCCCTTTTCCCCAGGCCGTGCCCCAGGCGTACGTCAGAGATCCCGACGACTGTCTGGGCGACGAGCCTATGGCTTGTGGGCGCTGCATCGAGGCGTGCAGCAAGGGCTGTATCGACTTTGACGAGCGCGACGAGGTCATCGATCTCTCAGTGGACGCCATCGTGGTGGCTGTCGGTATGGAGACCTTCGATCCCGACCCGCTGACCGAGTACGGTTACACGCGCTTTCAAAACGTCATCACGGGTCTGGAGTTCGAGCGATTGATCTGTGCCAGCGGCCCCTCCGGCGGGCGTCTCCTCCGCCTGACTGATCGTCGGGAGCCGAGGGTGATCGGGTTCATCCAATGCGTTGGCTCCCGTAATCTCAAATATCAGAGATTCTGCTCCTCGGTCTGCTGTATGCACGCCACCAAGGAGGCCGTTCTCGCGCGTGAGCATATCCCGGACGTCCAGTCACATATCTTCTACACGGATCTGCGTGCATCTGGCAGGGGCTTCCGCGAGTACATCGAACGGGCCCAGCAGGAGTACGGCGTCGAGTACATCCGCAGCCGCGTGGCCAAGATCGAGGAGGACCAGGACGGCAGACTGGTCTTCCACTACGAGGATGCGGCGACGTCCCGCCCCCGGGAGATGAGGGTTGATCTGGCTGTGCTGGCCACCAGTGTCGTCCCCGGCCCCGGCGTGGCTCCTCTGGCCGAAATGCTCCGCCTCGAGTTGGATGAGTACGGTTTCTTGAAGACCGATCCCTTCTCCCCGACCGACACGACGCGGGAAGGGGTGTATGCCTGCGGGTGTTGTCGTGCTCCGGTCGACATTCCTCAGGCAGTGGCTCAAGCCAGCGGGACGGCCGCCCGGGCAGCCCAGCACGCGACAGAGCTGGACCCGATGCCGGCCCAGCCCGCATCTCGGCTGGTGGATCAACCCTTGGTCATCGACGGGGAGGGCGACCTGCTTGGGCCCTCGCCCCGGGACTGCTGAAGGTCCGATGAGGCTCGAGATGAAGATGGAACGGAATGGCTTGGTGAGGACAGACTGGTTCGCATCGCTGCACCCGACGCGACCGACTGTCTTCTGTGCACCAGGGTGGCGAGGACCATTCGCCGTCGCCGCGTCTCTGATGCGGGCCAGTGCAGCCGCGACACATCCACCGCAACCGACAGGTGATCAGCGATGATCGACACACCGCGCGTCGGTCTCTTCGTATGCCACTGCGGCAGCAACATTGCGGGCCCCGTGGACGTCGAATCGGTGGCCGACTACGGTCTCACGCTGCCGGGTGTTGTCTTCGTGCAACGTAACCTGTACTCCTGCTCGGACGCTGGCCTGCGGGAGATCAAAGAGGCCATCGCCGATCAGAGGCTGGATCGTGTGGTGGTCGCTGCTTGCACCCCCCGTACCCACGAGCCGTTGTTTCAGGACGCGTGTCGTGAGGCGGATCTGAACCCCTACTTGCTCGAGTTCGTCAACATCCGTGATCAGTGTTCCTGGGTCCATATGAGAGAACCCGAGGCCGCCACCCGAAAGGCCCAGGATCTGGTGCGCATGGGAGTGGCCAAAGCGCGTCTGCTCGAGCCGCTGGAGGAGCAGCAGGTGCCCGTGGAGCCGGCGGCGCTCGTCATCGGTGGGGGGATGATCGGCATGACCGCAGCCCTCAACCTGGCCAACCGGGGCTTCGCCGTCATGCTGGTGGAGCGGGAGGCGGAGCTGGGCGGTATGATGCTCCGCCTGCATACGCTCTACCCCACGGCCGATGACCCACGTAAGGTCGTCCAGGAGCGCATCGCCGAGGTGCAGCGGCACGACGGCATCGAAGTCTGCACATCTACCGTCGTGAGCAGCGTGAAGGGCTTCGTCGGCAACTATGAAGTGACCATCGAAGAGATGGGGCCTGGGCAGTCTAACGCTCTCGAAACGGGGGACGATTCCCACCCCTCTGTCGATGCACCAACACCCCGATTCGCCACAGCAGGAGTTATCATCGTCGCCACCGGGGCGCAAGTCCTTGAACCGGAGGGGATGTACGGCTACGATGGCAGACGGGTCATCACTCAGTTGGAGCTGGAGGAGCGCCTTAGGACGGATCAGCTCGATGCCGGTCGCGTCGTGATGATCCAGTGCGTGGGGGCCCGCTCTGCCGAGCGCCCTTACTGCTCCCGGATCTGCTGCACGACGGCCATCAAGAATGCGCTGGAGATCAACGACCGCTGTTCCGGCGTGGAGGTCTATATCCTCTACCGCGATGCCGAAACCCAGGGCCCGCGCTACGAGGCCATCTACGGCCAGGCGCGTGAGGCTGGCGTCCACTTCATCCGCTATGATCTCGGGCGTCCGCCGGAGGTCACGGAAGAGCGTGTACTGGTGTACGACGAGATGCTCGGTGCCACGCTGAGCATTCCCTGCGATATGGTGGTGCTCTCCACACCCCTGGTGGCCCCCAGCGGTGCGCGAGAGCTTGCCCAGATGCTCAAGGTGCCGGTGGACGAGTACGGCTTCTTCCTCGAGGCTCACGTCAAGCTGCGCCCGCTGGACTTCGCTACCGAGGGCATCTACGTGGCCGGCACGGCCCGTTGGCCATCTCACCTCGAGGAGACGATCGTCCAGGCCTATGGTGCCGCGGCGCGGGCGTCCACCATCCTTTCCAAGGAGCACGTGACATCGTCTGGTATCGTGGCCCGAGTGAACGGGCACCTGTGCCGGGGTTGTGGTCGCTGCGTGGAGATCTGTGAGTTCGGCGCACCAACACTGGAGGAGGCTTCGTCCGGGATGAAGGGGGCTCACGTCAACGCGGTGATGTGCAAGGGGTGCGGAACCTGCGCCGCGATCTGCCCCACCGGCGCGATGCAGGCCTGTCACTTCACGGATGCGCAGGTCGCAGCGATGGTGCGGGCGGCGCTGGAGCCGTCGGTCGCTTCCTTAGCCTCGGGGAATCCATCGTGATGCCTGATGGAAGCCCGATGTCGTGCTGGCCCGATGGTTGAGTTCCAGCCGCAGATCGTTGTCTTCGCTTGCAACTGGTGCTCCTACGCCGGAGCTGATCTGGCCGGCTCCAGTCGGATGCAGTACGCACCCACGACCCGGGTCATCCGTGTCATGTGCTCTGGCCGCGTGACGGTGGGCTTTATCTTGGACACGTTTCGCCGGGGGGCAGACGGGGTGCTGGTCACCGGCTGCCACCCCGGGGACTGCCACTACATCTCGGGCAACGAGAATGCCGTTGTCACCGTGCGGAAGACGGTCCGGTTGCTGCAGCTTCTGGGCCTTGAGGTCGAGCGGCTCCGCCTCGAATGGATCTCGGCCGCCGAAGGCGCCCGCTTTGCACGTCTGATGACGGAGTTCACCGGGCAGGTTCGCGATCTGGGCCCAAGCCTGCTGGGCAATGGTGCCGAACGTGAAGCGTGAAGCAGAATATGGGCGAAATGGACTTTGATCAGATCCTCCATCGCACGCGGGCGCTGCTGTGTCTCGATTGCGGTAAGTGCACCGGGAGCTGCCCGGTGTCCCGGGTGGACGGCGCCTACTCGCCGCGGAGGACCATTGAGCGCCTCCTCACGGGCCAGCCCGAGGACGTGATCAGCGACCGCTATCTCTGGTCGTGTCTCACCTGCGGTCTCTGCACCACCCGCTGCCCCTCCGACGTGGACTACCCCGCCTTTGTCATCGCCACCCGTGTGGAGGCGCGGAAGGGCGACGTGGATGTTCCCTACGCCCACAACGCCGTCATGCAGCACCTCATGGCCATCATGACCCAGTCGGTCAAGCAGCACCGCACCGACTGGCTGACCGACGACCTGCGAACGGTGTCCCAGGGCGACGACTTCTACTTCGTGGGATGCCTGCCGTACTTCGATGTTGTCTTTGAGGATTTGGGCGTCGTCTCCACCGACACCGCGCGGGACGCCGTACGCCTGATGAACGCTGTCGGGATCACCCCGGTGGTCAGCGACGACGAACGGTGCTGTGGTGCCGATCTCCTGCTCAACGGTGACCAGGCGGGTTTTCGCCAGCTGGCCAGACTCAACGTCGAGGTCATCGCGGAGAGCGGGGCTGAACGCGTGATCTTCACCTGCCCGGAGTGTTACCATGCCTTTCGAGACGACT
>SKLM01000276.1 GCA_007123205.1 Thermoflexales bacterium | reverse complement strand
GGGCCCGCGCTGCTCCGGGTGGATTCACCAATCCGCCCAGCCGCCGCGGGCGGCCCTACCGCCGGCCCGTAGGATTCAGCAGCATCTCAGCCCAGCTTCGCTGCTGCGCAGCGCCGTCGGATCACGGATCCGACGGGAGCAAGGTGTGGCCGGATCCGACGGGAGCAAGGTGTGGCCGGATCCGACGGGAGAAGGATGTGGCGGGGTCCGACGGGAACAGCGGGAAAGGGATCGGGCCCGCGCTGCTCCGGGCGGATTCATCAATCCGCCCAGCCGCCGCAGGCGGCCCTGCCACCCGCTGCCGGATTCAGCAGCATCTCAGCCCAGCTTCGCTGCTCCGCAGCGCCGTCGGATCACGGATCCGACGGGAGCAGGGTGTGGTTGGATCCGACGGGAGAAGGATGTGGCGGGGTCCGACGGGAGCGCTGTCAGGATGGATCCAATTCGATTTGACAACTCGGAGTAACTGCGTATAATCGTCCAAATGTAAGACTTGGCGACCGAGGTAGTGCTGGACTCTCAGCGAGGCTCAGCTGGTACACGCCCTGCACTCAGCTTCTTCCGCCCGCTCACAGCCCCAGTCCTGGCAACGGTTTGCCTGTCTTTGAGGAGCCCTCCGGGCCGGTTCCGCCCAGTCCGACGGCCCATCATCTTGTGAGGAGAAGAGATCGTGAGTGACGAAACCCATTCCCCCATGCTCTCCGTGCGGGACGTGAGCAAGCATTTTGGCGGCATCAAGGCCGTCGACGGCATCTCTCTCGACGTAGCCCCCAATCGTGTCACGGGCCTCATCGGCCCTAACGGCGCTGGTAAGACCACCCTCTTCAACGTCATCTCCGGCTTCTACAAACCTGATGCCGGCGAGATCACGTTCAAGGGCGAGCGCATCGACGGCCTCCCGCTCCACGCCACGTTTCAGAAGGGCTTATGCCGCACGTTTCAGATCAGTCGCGAGCTGAAGCTGATGACGGTTCTGGAGAACCTGATGCTGGTTCCCCCCCATCAACCGGGTGAGCGGCTACTCAACACCTGGTTCCGCCAGCATGTCGTGCGCAGCCGCGAGGCCGAGATCCGCGAGAAGGCCCTGGACAGCCTCGAACGGGTCGGCCTCCTCCACCTGGAGGATGAATATGCCGGCAACCTCTCGGGGGGACAGAAGAGATTGCTGGAGTTGGCGCGGGCGATGATGGCGGATCCGGATCTGATCCTCTTCGACGAGCCCGGCGCGGGCGTGAACCCGGCCGAGAGAGGCGAGCTGGCTAACGAGATCCTGCGGTTGGTCAGTGAACGAGGGAAGACCGTGTTCCTGATTGGGCACGAGATGGACCTGGTGATGAAAGTCTGTGATCCCATTATCGTGATGAACCGGGGTCGGAAGCTGACTGAGGGTACCCCGGACGAGGTGAGTAGCGATCCAAGAGTCCTTGAGGTCTACCTGGGAAGCGAACAGCCCGTCTCGGGCGAGCTGTGGTGGGAACCGGGCACGTAGGTTCGAGTTGGATGGGAGGGAAGGAACCGTGAGCGTCTTACAGGTAGACAATGTGGTCTCGGGCTACGGAAGTATGGAGGTCCTGCACGACCTCTCACTGGCCGTGGGCCAGGGGGAGATCGTGGCCATGCTCGGCCCCAACGGGGCTGGCAAAACGACATTGCTGAGGACCATCTTCGGGGTGGTCCCCCCGTGGAGTGGGACGATCACCTATAAGGGTGAGGACATCAGTGGCGTCCCTCCCGAGAGATTGGTTAGAATGGGGTTGGCCTACATCCCCCAGGAGTACAACATCTTCGCCTCTTTGACCGTTCAGGAGAATCTGGAGATGGGGGCCTTCATCAGAGATGACGATATCCACCCTCGCATCGAGGAGATATTCGAGTTGTTCCCCGACATAGCCGAGCGGAGGAAGAGTCGGGCTGGAGAGCTCAGCGGAGGGATGAGACAGATGCTGGCCATCGGTCGGGCCCTGATGCTGAACCCCGAACTACTCCTGATGGACGAGATATCGACGGGGCTGGCCCCCTTCCTCGTGGACGCTATCTTCGAGCGGGTCAAGGAGCTGAATGACCAGGGGGTGACCATCTTGCTCGTAGAGCAGAACGCGCCGAAGGCACTCCAAACCTCAGACCGCGTCTACATCATCGAGGGTGGGGAGAAGAAAGCTGAGGGAAACCCGGAGGCGATCGCCGCCGACGAGGAGATAGCCAGGCTTTATCTGGGGAGGTCGTGATGGTTCAACTAGCCCTCTGGGGAGTCGTGTTAGGCAGTATCATCGCTTTGGGATCCGTGGGCCTCACCCTCATCTGGGGCATCACCGATCTGTTCAACGCCGCCCACGGGGATCAGATGACCGTGGGAGCCTATGTCACCTTGCTCGTGGTCGCACTGATCCCCGACGTCGGATTCCTGCAGGCAGCGGTAGGTCCTTTCTCATTCCCGTGGGCGGTACTGATCGGCATCATCCCCGCCATCATTGTGTCAGCCTTTTTGGCGATCGCCATCGATCGAGTCGTCTACAAGCCACTCAGGCGGATGGGCGCGACGTCGATCACCGGCTTCATCGCCTCCATCGGCGTGGCCTGGGGGCTGCGGGGCCTGATCTACGTCCTCTGGGGCGCCGACTTCCATTTCTACGCCTCCGGGATCCGACCGATGGTCAGCTTCCTGGGCCTCAGATTGAGGACGGACGAGGTGTTCATCGTCGTGGTTGCCTGGTTGGCCACCGCTGGGACCTACATCTTCCTCCAGAATACCAAGATGGGCAAGGCCCTGCGGGCGCTGTCAGATAACGCCGATCTGGCCCGTGTCGCCGGGATCAACACGGACCGCATGATCGTGTGGGCCTGGGCCATCGCGGGCTTCCTCATCGCCCTCGCCGGCACCCTCTACGGCATCCAGACGCAGCTTCGCGCGGAGATGGGGTGGATCTTCCTGCTCCCCCTCTTCGCCGCCATCATCTTGGGAGGCCAGGGCAGCATCACCGGCGCCGCGGTGGGCGGGCTGGTTCTCGGGTTGGCCCAGCAGATGTCGACGGCCTGGTTGAGGCCAACGTATAAGCCCGCTGTGGCCTTCATGATCATGGTGCTGGCGCTCATTTTCAGGCCTCAGGGGATCTTCGGAGAAAAGGAGAGCCGATAATGCAAATCGGAGGGCTTCTCAGCTATCTGGTCTCGTTCTCGATTATGGCCGCGATCTATGGCATCTTCAGCATGGGCCTCAACGTGCAATGGGGCTACACGGGGCTTCTGAATTTCGGGATCGCTGCTTTCTTCGCCGTCGGAGCCTACACCTCCGCGCTGGTCGTCGCCCCGCTCCCCACCGGCCCGTCGGCTGACTACGTCCAGCAAGCCATCGGGCTGAACATGCCCTTCCTGGTGGGCGTGGCAGCGGCGGCCATCGTCTCCGGGATACTGGCTCTGCTGGTCGGCCTGCTGACGCTGCGGCTCCGGGGTAGCTATCTGGCCATCGCCACCATCGGCATTGCGGAGACGATCCGCCTCTTCTTCAACAACGAGCCCTGGCTGGCCAACGGATCGCAGGGGTTGGTGGGCTTGCCCCAGCCTCTGTACGGTCTCGTGCCGCCTCGCTACTACAACTACGTCTACCTGGCCATCGTGCTCGTCTTCCTGCTCCTCATCTACTTCGCGCTGGAGAGGGGGATTCGCTCTCCCTGGGGAAGAGTGCTGCGGGGGATCAGGGAAGACGAGGTCATGGTCGCGGCGAACGGAAAGGATGTCTTCAACTTCGAGCTCCAGTCTCTGGTCGTAGGCGCGATGATCATGGGGATTGGAGGAGCGCTCTACGCCCACTTCCGGGCCTCCATCCAACCCGGCCTGTTCAGACCCACCTACGGCACGTTTATCATCTGGACCATGCTCACCTTGGGAGGTACGGGCAACAACAAAGGGGCCATCCTGGGAGGCTTCGTCGTGTGGGCCTTCTGGTCGTGGAGTTCAACCGTCCTGGCGACCGTGGCCCCCGCCGGCCTCGAGACCCGCGCGCCCTTCTTCCGCTACATCCTCATCGGCGTCCTTCTGGTGGGCGTGCTCCTGGTGCGACCGAAGGGCCTGATCGGAGAGGAACGGCAGGTTTCCCGATTCTGATCCGGCCGTTCCGAGGTCTCGCGCGCCCGGCTTGCACGGGCAAGCCGCTCCGTCACGGTGCCCGGCCCTTGCCCAGCGTGCGAAGCTAAGCCGCGTGCGGAGCTAAGCCGCGTGCGGAGCTAAGCCGCGTGCGGAGCTAAGCCGCGTGCGGAGCTAAGCCGCGTGCGGAGCTAAGCCGCGTGCGAAGCTAAGCCACGGGCCGAGCTCACGCCAGTGAGCCCTAAGCCCCGCGTGGCACCTGCCTCCAGCCCCCGGCGTCCTGCCCTCGCACGACGCTTTCTCCACTGCGCCAGCGAGACAGGAATCTCGTCTTCGGCACCGCTGCAAGCCGCCCAGACGAGGCTCACCTCTTATCATCAGCGCACCGAGGAATCTCACGGTGTGGGGGATGGTGAGTCGGCGAGAGACGGAGATCCCTCACCTGCGCTACCGAGTAACTCCGGCCGCAATCTGAGTCACGCGCACTCTGAGTCGTGTGCCAGCACCATCGGACAACTCGGAATGACCCGAACGAGGAGACCGGTCGAAGTGCGGGGTGAAGGAGCACGCCAACGCCACAAGCTTGGGCCGTCCTCCGTCCGATGAGCCGGTGGCCTGCGCGTACCACACTGAAGGCTCATCTTCGCCCCCAGCTAGACCCTCAATTCGGTACGATGCCCTCCGTGGCAGGCGACTGAGGACTAGCGACAACAAGAAAGGCCGGCCCCGCGGGGCCGGCCTTCTTCTTAGCGCTCTGAAGCGCCGTCCTGACTAGTCGAGCTCCACCATGCGCACCGTCTCGATGTACGGTTCCTGGGCCACGTACTGCCACACCTCGATGGGTGTCACCACATCACCCTGCGCATCGAAGTCGACCGCACCGGCAGCGCCCTCGTAGTTGATGGCCTCACCGGCCGCCAGCAGCTCCAGCGCTCGGGTTAGACCGTCCACGCCGGGGATCACCTCCTCACCGGGCGGGTTGGCCACCTCGCGCAGATTGTCTCTCACGCAGATCGGCGTGACCGGCACGCCGTCCGCCTGACACTTCGCGGCGGCCAGGGAGGCCACGATCACCGCATCGTAGAAGGTGTCCATGAAGGGCAGGGGCGGCAGCTCTCCGTACTCCGCTCGGTAGCCAGCCTCGAACTTCTCCAGGGGCTCTCCACCCCGGGTGCCCGGGGCCGTTCCCATGAACCCTGCCAAAAGATCAGCACCGATCTCCTCGGGCAGCCGGATCGACTTGGTACCGTCCACAAAGAGCAGGTCCGTCGTCTCGTGGTAGCCTCCCTCGAAGAACTCCTTGAGGTAGACGGTTGCCTGGCCCGGGTACGCCAGCGCCACCATCACGTCCGGATCACCGCCCATCACTTCCCTCAACTCCGCCACGTACGTGGGCGCCGGATCCTCATCGTGGGCCACATCCTGGAGCACCGTGCCCCCTGCTGCCTCGAAGGACGCCCTGAACTCCCTCATCAACCCGTCGCCGTAG
>SKLM01000230.1 GCA_007123205.1 Thermoflexales bacterium | reverse complement strand
TGGTCGTCGATCCGTACCTCCCCGGCGCGGATCAGACGCTGAGCCTTGTTGCGGCTCTCGGCTAACCCTCTCTCTGCCATCAACACATCGAGACGTTTCCTGACCATAGTCGTCAACAGGACACTGCACCAGCGTGCGAAGCTAAGCCGCGTGCGAAGCTAAGCCGCGTGCGAAGCTAAGCCGCGTGCGAAGCTAAGCCGCGTGCGAAGCTAAGCCAGGATATCCGCACGCACGGGCGCCTGGTGGGCCGGACACGCGCTTCGGGGTCGGTCGCAGGCGTGGCAGGCGCTTGCTCGTGCAACCGAGGGACAGGCTCGCTCGGCCCATTCGGTCCGCTCTCTCGTACCCTCTATGGCGCTATCTCACCCTCCTGAGTTGCGGCAGAGCCGATCTGCCCGCCGTGCGCCAGCGCCCCGAGGGTGTTGAGGATGAGTTGAGCGGCCAGGAAACTGGTCGTGTTTCCGGTGTCAAGGCTCGGCGCGATCTCCACCACATCGAGTCCAACAAGACATCCTCGGCTCACGATGCCCCGCAACAGACCGGTGGCCTCATAGTAGGAGAGGCCACCGAAGAGCGGAAAGCCGGTCCCCGGGGCGATGGATGGGTCAAGCGCATCGATGTCGACGGTGACGTAGTAGCGGGCTCCCGCAGGGACCTTACTCAGCACCTTTTCGACGCCTGCGGTGTGTAGCTCATCTGCGGTCACCAGGATGCTTCCGAAGTCCCGTGCCGCATCGACCTCCTGAAGTCGGGCGCTTCCAGTCCCCCTCAACCCGATCTGGACCATCGAATCAACCCAGTCCATCTCCGATGCTCGTCTCATAGGACTGCTCTGTCCGAAGTGCGCGCCGTTGATCTCGTCGCGCCAGTCCAAGTGGGCATCGATCTGCACCACACATATCGGCCCAAAGCTCTCGAACCCAGCTATGACGGGTATGGATACCCCGTGGTCGCCGCCCAAGACGATGGGGACGACTCCCTGCGAGAGGATCGTACCGATCACCGACGACACGGCCCGTCTGTTCTCCTGATACGCCCCGGGTCTCATGGCCACGTCGCCGCAGTCAACGATCCTGACGGTACGATTGGCCAGGATGTCGCCCTCGAAGTCGAAGTTGTAGTGAGTCAGGTAGGGAGCCAGCCGCATCGATTGCTCACGGACAGCATTTGGCGCATCTCCGGAGAGTCCCACGGGCCCCTGTACGTCGTAAGGGGTGCTGTGCGGAACGCCGACGATGGCCACATCGGCTTCGAGTCGGTCCAGGTGTTCGCACCGCGGTGCGCCGACGAAAGTGGGCCTCCCGACAGGGACGGGCTTCATGTTGGTGGGCATTCATGTCTCCTATATCGACCGCAACGCCATGCCCAGCGTGCGGAGCTAAGCCGCGTGCGGAGCTAAGCCGCGTGCGGAGCTAAGCCGCGTGCGGAGCTAAGCCGCGTGCCCAGCTCGCGCAGCGAGCCCTGAGCCGCGTGCCCAGCTCGCACCAGCGAGCCTTGAGCCGCAGGTTCAGCGCGAGAGCTCGGCCGCTTCATTCAGCAGCGTCTCCAAAGCGGACTTCTGCCCTGGATCGAGAGGCCTCGGCTGATGATCGGCGAGTATCTCCTTCACGCGGGCTTTGAGGCGCTCGCTCAACGTCGTGGCCCCTTCCTCAAGCCATTCCTCGTGGATGCGGCGGTCCAGGAGGGTCGGATACCAGAACTCCCGGAAGCGAGCCAGAGTCTGGGCGGTATCCAAGAAGTGGCCGCCGGGCCCAGTTCGGTGGATCTCGTCGAGCAGGAGCGTCTCGTCGTTTATCTCGATTCCGCCCATGAGTCGATCGGTCATGGCGATCAGTTCATCTGTGAGCACCAGCATCTCGAACGAAGCAGTGAGCCCACTCTCTATGTAGCCCACATCGTGGACCAAGTTGACGCCATTGAGCTGGGCCATCATCACGGAGAGCATACCCTCCAATGCGGCCTGTCCATCCATTACCTTGGAATCAGAGTTGCCGGCGTATCCCCAAGTCGGCAACCCGTACCAACGCCCTAACTCGGCTATGGCGGACTTGGTCAGCTCGAACTCGGGCGAGGGATGAGCCATCTGCATGGTCCTCATATCCAGATTGTGCAGCCCTGCGCCGAAGACGAAAGGTGCTCCTTCACGCTTCAGCTGGTGGACGACCAGTCCGCTCAGGATCTCGGCCAACATAAGGGCCAGACCACCGGCCAGCGTGATCGGCGCCGTGCCACCCATCATCGCCGCGGGCGAATGGACCACGGGCAGCTCATGTTCCGCCATAAGTAGAAGCTTGGCCACTGCCGTCTCGGATTGCTGGAGCGGCGTGCTGGGCTCGGAGTATAGCAGGATGTGTTTCTGCTCCTGTAGACTGTCGTAGCCGCCGGCGACGGCGGCAGCCATCTCTATGGCACGCTGGCACGTTGCGCGATCCTCGGTCACGAACACGATGGGCTTGACGGTGTGCTCCAACATGAGGGCCATCTGGGTGTCGTAGGCGATAGCCGGGTCGACGTCTGAGGGGATGCCAATAGACATCACGAAATCTATGTTGGGCAATGCGTCGCACAGCCGGTAGCCCGCGACCAGATCGTCTTGGGTGAATCTGCGGCGCTGTCCGTTCTCATAATCGCGGAAGTAGACGCAGTCCGATCCCGGGCCGAAGTGGACTCTGGTGCTCTCCAAAACCACGGCGCGATCTCCGTCCCGGTCGCAGAGGACGATCCGCGACGGTGGCGACGCCAGGGCCTGTTCCACCAAGCGGGCCGGGAATCTGACCGTGCCGTCAGCTGAGACGTGAGCTCCTGCGTGTTGTAGCATCTCCAGAGCCCCACGATGGTGGAACCGGACCCCGGTGCGCCTCAGAATCTCCAGAGCTGCCAGGTGTAGGTCCTCCAGCTGGCGGTTGGAGAGGACGGAGAGTTGGGGCGAGCGGTGGTGGAGAGGGCCGTGTCTTCTCATGTCGTTACCTCCAATTCGCGATACCTGGTCATCGGGCCCGGGCGGCAGGGATCCTCTCGGGATCGGCTGCTGATCTGACAGGGTCAGGTCCGCCAGACCTGCCTGAAGAGCCGTAGCCAGTTGCCGCCCAGGATCTTCGTCACGTCATCCCCGCCATATCCGCGCTCTAGCAGTGCTCCAGCGAGGTTGGGTAGCTGTTGGGGGGTCTCCATCCCCTGCGGATGGACGACCGGGTCGGGATAGGTCACTGGCCATTCCCGCGGCTTGGTCCCCTGTTGCGTATGCAGCCAGTCGAAGAACGCCTTGGGTTGGTCCTGCGTGTAGTCGGTGCCGATGCCTACGTGGTCCACGCCCACCAACTCCACTAGACTGTCGACAGCGTCCAGGTAGTCGACCAGTCTGGACTCGAACCCGCCTGGCAGGAAAGCGGGAAACCCATTGGCACCGATGACGCCTCCCCTGTCGGCGATGCGCCTCAGTACGACGTCTTGCTTGTTCCGGGGGTGATCGACAAGAGAACGAGCGTTGGCGTGGGTACAGGCGACAGGGTCACGGGACAACTCTATGGCTTCCAGCGTGGTGCGATCCCCGACGTGCGACAGATCGATGAGGATGCCGAGGCGGTTCATCTCGTGCACGGCATCGACCCCGAACCCGCTGAGGCCTCCGTCGGTCCGTTCGTAACATCCATTGCCGAGCAGGTTCCGCTCGTTATAGGTGAGCTGGACGATGCGCACGCCGAGACTGTGGAAGAGGGCCAGACGGGCCAGGTCATTCCCGATGGGCGACGCGTTCTGCCAGCCCAGGATGATCCCGACCTTACCTGCCTTCTTCGCCCGCAGGATATCGTCCGCTGTCTTGACGTGCGTGATGGCGGCGCCGTACTGGTCGAATCGCTGCAGCCAGGCGGCGATGTTGTCCATGGCCTGCCGGTAGCCTTCCCAGACCGCGCAGGTGGCGTTGATCGCGGTGACACCCCCGGCCTGAAGACTCTCGAACACGGCCGGGCTGTCCCAGTTGCTTACGTTCAGGCCGTCAATGACGACGGCTCCATCGTAGATCGCTCGGCCCGTCGACCGTTTCAACGCTTCTACTCCTCGGGTTGGACTCTCAGAGTCACAGTGGCCCTTGTTCTACAACCCCTTCCCGGGACACTGGAAGAAACTCCCCGGAAATCTGAGGGGACCGGTGCACCGGGCAGGCGCTCTCTGATCACGACAGGCTGACGGTCTGGCCCGTAACGGCCGCTTGCCGGGCTGCGAAGGCAACCTGGTGGAAGTGGAGTGTGTCCTCTCGACTGGGAAACCGGCTCGAGTGCCCACGGCACGCTGCTATCCAGTTGCTGGTGTCAGCGGTCGTGGGTGATGGGCCTTCCAGGTGGAGCTGGGTGGGTTCCTGGCCCGCCATCTGGATCGTGGCCGGGTGTCCGCCTTGTCTGTCTACGATCCCGTCCTCGTAGACGATGCGCAAGGTGCGGACCGTCGCGGGGGCGTTGATGGTGACTTGGATAGATGCGCTGGCTCCGCTCTCGAAGGCCAGGGCGAGGGTGTAGGAATCGTGCCCGCCATCGGGTCTGAAAAAGCTATCGGTCCCAAAAGCGGAGACTGAGCGAACGCGACCCATCAGGTGGCAGAGGGAGGCGATCTGCTCGATCCCCCAGAGCACGATCATACCACCTGATACGCTTTCCTTCAGGTACCACCCATAATCGTCAGGACGTTGGTTGATGCCGTCGTGGTAGGCGAGGATGGGACGACCGAGGCATCGGGCTCTCTCTGCGATCTTCCGAACGGGGTACAGGGTGTTGAAGCCGGCCGCCAACACCCGGTTGCTTGCCTCTGCCACTTCGAACATCCTCTCGACATCGCCCATCGTGATGGCCAAAGGATACTCAACCAAGACGTGTTTGCCGTGCTCAAGGGCGGCAATGGCCTGTTCTGCGTGCACGTGGTTCGGCGTGGCCACGATGATGCCGTCCAAACCCGCTTCGAGCATCTGTCTCCAGTCGGCATACCTTTCCGCCGCATACTCATCGGCGAGGCGGTCGGCGCGCTCGATGGAGCGGCTGGCGATAGCCGAGACGGCTACTCCAGAAAGCTCCCTCAGTGCTGCCGCTCGTTCGCCGGCCATAAGGCCAGCACCGATGATGCCGACGCGGAACGTGTGAGGTGGGTCTGAGGTCTTTGCTCCGGTCATTGTTGTCTATCCTCCGTCTCAACGGCCCTCACATCGCTAGACCTGATCCAGTGGGCAGTAGCCGAGCCGCGCCTCGTGCACTCTTCCTGATATCGATGGCGTGGCTTGACAATGGCCTGCGCCGACACTATAATGGCGCGTGTTGCCTGACACGTCATATGCGCCTACCGAACCAACGGATGGGCCACCGGTCGCCTGTCATGCAAGCCCGCGGATTATAGGGCCGTATCGATTCTCTGTCAAGGCTGACCTGGTCGGGTCTGACTAGTGGCGAGGGACGCTCCATGTGGGCTTGGAGGGCAGGCCGAGAATGCCGAGGACTGGGACACGGAAGCGCTGCGCCCCAGCGTGCGAAGCTAAGCCAGCGTGCGAAGCTAAGCCAGCGTGCGGAGCTAAGCCGCGTGCGGAGCTAAGCC
>SKLM01000008.1 GCA_007123205.1 Thermoflexales bacterium | reverse complement strand
CGGGCCCGGCTCTGCCAGATGCTCGAGGACCCACGAGGAGCAGACCACATCGAAGGCTGCGTCGGCGTAGGGTAGCGCTCCGGCGAGGCCACAGGAGAGGGCGAGGGACGGTTCCCGATGCTCGCGCAGCGACCGCCAATCCGGGTCGATACCGGCCACCAGGCCGGCTTGCTGATGGAGCCGTTCCGTGACGCCCCCGCGCCCGCACCCCAGGTCCAGAACCCGCGAGCTCGCACTCAGATGGCTCGCCACCAGAGCTTCGTAGACGTGGGTGCTGGGGCGCCAGGAGGGGTGCAGCTCCTGGTATCGCTGCCGAAACCGCTCCTGTCGATCACGGGATAACATCACACGCGTCCATGAGTGAGTAGATCACTGTCCACGCGGTCAATATACCACCCTGGCCGTGCGGCGCAAGGAGCATAAGGACTTGACACCCATCCACCGCCGAGTATAATAACGATACAACTGACCATCCTCGGTAGCTCAACGGTAGAGCGGCCGGCTGTTAACCGGTAGGCTGCAGGTTCAAATCCTGCCCGAGGAGCTGCAGGCTAAGAGCAGAGGGAAGCCACGCTTCCCTCTGTTTGTTCCCTCGCTCGCTTCGAACCACCGACAATGAACCTGCTCGTGTGGATCCAGACTCTCTCGATCTCCCTTGGAGGCAGGGCTATGGCTCTCCTCCGGCGGATCGGCCTGAGGAATCTCCTTCGGCTCTCGCTGGGCGCCCTGATCCTCGGCTCCCTCCGTCCGCCCCGGGTCCTGGTGGTCCCCGATCCTCCGCAGCAGGTCACTACGACCAACCCCACGGCGGGGGTCCACACGCGTCTCACCGACGAAGTGGAGCGCTGGAAGATCCAACAGTCGTTGCGCATGGTGCGCGAGATGGGCACCCCCTGGATCGTCGAGTTCTTCCCCTGGCCGTACATCGAACCGAAGGAGGGCGAGTTCACCTGGGACCACGCTGACACCGTGATCAACCACGCCACCAACCAGGGTCTCACGGTGATCGCGCGGCTGGGTTGGACCCCGGCCTGGGTCCGCGCCGACCGCTCCGAGGGTGATCCCGACCGGGAGACAACCCTCACCTATCTCAGCCCCGAATCGTACGGTCAGTTCGCCGACTTCGTCGCCCATTTTGTAGCTCGCTACCGCGGGCGCGTCGATCACGTCATCGTCTGGAACGAGCCGAACCTGAGCTTCGAGTGGGGGTACCGGCCGGTGGATCCAGAAGGGTACGTGGACCTGCTTCGTGAGGTCTATCCTCGCGTCCAGGCAGCCAACCCCGACGTGGTCGTGCTGGCCGGTGCCCTGGCCCCGACGCTGGAGCCCGAGGACAGCCCAGCGGGTATGAGCGACCTGATCTACCTGGAGCGTATGTACCGGGCAGGAGCAGGCCCGTACTTTGACGCGCTGTCAGCCCACGCTTACGGGCATACCTCGCCCCCGGAGGAGCCGCCAGCTGAGGACAGGATCAACTTCCGCCGGGTTGAGCTCCTGCGCGACATCATGGTCGCGTATGGAGATGGCCACAAGCCCGTCTACATCACTGAGGCGGGATGGAATGACCATCCCCGCTGGACTGGATCGGTGAGCCCGGCTGAGCGCATCGAGTACACCATCGGGGCGTATCAGTGGTCCTACCACCACTGGCCGTGGTGCGAAGCGGTAGCGATGTGGGCATTCCGCTACCCGGCGCCGACATACAGCTACCTGGACCACTTCACCTTCGTCACCGATGACTTCCAGCCGCAGGTGATCTACCTCGAGGTCCAGGAGTACACGGGAAATAGCCCATAGGCGGCCCGGTGCACGGACCGGCGCCCCCGTTTCACCTCACTCGCTACGGTCGAGATGACACAGAGGGTCCAGCCCGGCGCCCCTCTGCCCATTACCCGCCTGTGGCACCCGGTGGATGAAGCCGCATTCCGTTGCGCATTGACCAGGTGACGAACCGATGGGTAACCTCTTTTCGAGCCACGGGCCAACTCCGGGCAGGCCTTCATTGGGACTGCCGGCTCCCGCACACCTGTCGCTCATCAGCCTGACTTCGTCAGAGGTTCATCGGCTCTGCGTCCCGCTGCAGCGCACTGCAACCACACAGGCTTAGCTCCGCACGCGGCTTAGCTTCGCACGCGGCTTAGCTCCGCACGCGGCTTAGCTCCGCACGCGGGGGACGTGCAAGGCAACGCGGGGTGCACGAATGTAGAGCGTCTTGGTGGTCCAGTCGACGCACCGTGGGCTGGCAGTGGACCTAACAGAGCTGGCGGTCATCCAGGCCGCGCCTGTCAGCTCGCCTGGCCATCGCCCTCTTGACACTCAACGCGGATATTGTTAGACTAACCTCCGCTCTGTGGATGTTCACTCACGGAGCGCCGGGGTAAGCGGGCTGGTCGGCCCTCTCTCGTCGAGTGGCTGTCCGGTGTGGGGCGGTGGCAGGTAGGCGCCCGATCTGTTGTAGGCCTGTGGATCGCCCTCGCGCAGTTGCCTCTGTGCGGGACCCAAGAGCTTGCCCGAGCCATCCTCCTTCGGGGCGGTGGCTCTCGCTGCACCTAACTGCCATGACGGTAAGCGAATTCGAGATCTCACGAGACTGGACCACCGACCGGCGCGGACCGGGCCGTTGGATCCTGTCCCACGTCAGTCGGCACAAGCTCTTCGTCGCTGGCATGCTCCTCGGCGCCGTGGGAAACGCGGCGTTGGCCGCGGCTATGCCGCTTTTCGTCGGTCAGGCCGTGGACGCGGTGACCACCAGCCCTCCCGATCTGCGGGCACTGACCATTGCGGCGGCGCTGGTGGCCGCATCGCAGCTTGTTCGCGGCCTTGTGCTTCAACTCCTGCGCAATTGGTCCAGCGAAGTGCTGGGTCAGCGGCTAGAGCGCGACATTCGCGACGAGCTCTACGCGAGCTTGATTGGGAAGAGCATGTCGTTCCACGATCAGCAACCGACGGGCGACCTCATGGCCCGGGCTACCAACGACGTCCGCCAGATCAACTTGATGTTCAACCCGGGGGTTAACCTGGTCATCGGATCCGCCAACTTCCTGCTGATGCCCCTCATAGTCGCGCCGTCCATCCACCCCCAGCTTGTCATCGCGCCCTTCCTCTACTTGCTGGCCTACGCCGTCTCGGTTCGCGACTACCTGCGACAGCTGAGACCGGCGACGGAACGAGTTCGCCACGTCTTCGGCGAGATGAACACCACTCTGGCCGAGGCTATCGATGGGATCGAGACAGTCAAGGGAGCGGCTCAGGAGGATTTCGAAAGCCGTCGTTTCGCAGAGGGCGTGACCAGCTGGCGTGACGCCTACGTGCGCCAGGGAGACATCGAGGCCCGCTTCATCCCGCTGCTGTTGCTCGGACTGGTCCAGGGGCTGGGGTTCTTCCACAGCCTCTTGCTCTTCCGAGCGGGTGCCATCGGCCTCGATAACGTGATCGCATTCAACGGCCTCTTGCTCCTTCTCGGCTTCCCCACCTTCGCAGCTCAGTTCGCCTACTCACGGGTTGCCTCAGGGTTCGCCAGCGCCCGCCGCATCCTGGAGCTGATCACTTACGAGACCGAGCTTGACCAGAACGTGAGCGGATACGAGGCTTCCATGGAGGGGAGAGTGGCCTTCGAGAACGTCGCGTTCTGCTACAACGCCCCTGGCGAAGCGTGCGATCCGGGGGACGAACAGGTGGTTCTTCAGGATGTCAGTTTCCGCGTCAGACCGGGACAGACGGTGGCCATTGTGGGGCAGACAGGTTCCGGGAAGAGCACGGTGGCCAAGCTCATCAGTCGCATCTACGACGTGGACGGGGGACGCGTTCTCATCGACGGCATCGATGTGCGCCACTGGAACCTGGACGCCCTGCGTCATCAGGTCTCGACCATCGAGCAGGATATCTTCCTCTTCTCCCGCTCCATCGAGGAGAACATCGCTTTTGGATGCCCTGACGCTGATCGCCACGATGTCATCCAAGCGGCCCGGGCTGCCCAGGCCCACCAGTTCATCACCAGTTTTGAGCACGGGTACGACACGGTCATCGGTGAGCGAGGGGCCACCCTCTCGGGGGGGCAAGCCCAGCGGCTGGCCATCGCCCGAGCCTTTCTCACCCGGCCAGCCATCCTGATCCTGGACGACGCCACCAGCGCCATCGACAGTGAGACCGAGGATCGCATTCAGCGCGCCATTGAGCAGGCCGCCAGGGGTCGGACCACGTTTCTCATCACCCACAGGCTCTCGCAGATCCGCTGGGCCGATCTGATCGTCGTGATGCGACGGGGAGAGGTGGCAGCGGTCGGAACCCACGATGAGCTGATGGAGGAATCGCCAGTCTACCGGAACATCTTCGCCCGCTATGAGAGCTAGAGAACTCGCAGGCGCCACCCTGGTCACGCTGGATGGGAGCGCTCAGCGCCCGGAGACCACTCCGTGACCCCCGGACGCCTCCTGGTGCCGGCCCTTTTGGACTGAGCATGTCACTATTCGGCGGTCTGGAGAGAGAAACATACGATCGTGAGTATGGCGATCGCGAGCTCCTGCGGCGCGTTGCATCCTATTTCGCGCCGCACAAGACCCGCCTGGCGATCATCGCCGCGGCGATCGTCGCCATAGCGTACGTCGGTGCCGAACAGCTCTTCATCATCGCAGGCGGGCTGGATGCTCTGCTGGAGGACGTCGACGCCATTCCTCTGAGTCTGGTGGTCCTGTTGGGCGCGGCCGTGCTAGCCACCGGTGTCTTCAACTGGGCCGCAAACTGGCTGCGCCGGCGCCTTGTCGCGCGGCTCATCGGCGACGTCGTGCGAGCGCTGCGTAGGGACGCCTTCGATGCGGTCATCCAGCACGACATGTCCTTCTTCGACGAGTTCCGCTCGGGCCGTATCATCAGCCGCATCACGTCGGACACCGAGGAATTCGCCGACGTGGTCCAGTTAGTCACCGATCTTCTCAGTCAGCTCACCCTGGTCGTTATCCTCGTGGTAAGGCTCTTTCAGATCTCCTGGCGTCTCACCCTGGCGTTGTTGCTTATGTCTCCCGTCGTGATCCTGCTGGCCCTCGCCTTCCGTCGCATCGCCCGGCGGGTGACCCGGGCGGGGTTTCAGGTCCTGGCCGAGGTCAACGCCGCCATCCAGGAGGCGGTCACCGGCATCGCCGTCGCGAAGATCTTCCGCCAGGAAGCCGCAATCTACGACGAGTTCACCGAGGTTAACGAGCGGTCATACCGCATCAATCTGCGTCGCGGATTCACGTTGTCCGTGGTCTTTCCCGTGCTCAACGCCCTCTCTGGAGTGGGAACCGCCATCCTGGTCTACTGGGGGGGACTGACCGCCGCCGCCCAGGAGATCTCGGTCGGCAACTGGTACCTGTTCCTGCGTGCGGTGAACGAGTTCTGGTTCCCCCTCATCAACGTGGCCGCCTTCTGGAGTCAGTTTCAGGCAGGCCTCTCAGCGTCGGAGCGCGTTTTCGCCCTCATCGATGCCGAACCTTCAGTGGAGCAGGTGGAAGAGCGGCCAGCCGGGCAACTCGACGGCCAGGTCACCTTCGACCACGTCCATTTTCGCTACACCGAGGATGAGCAGGTGCTGACCAACTTCTCGCTCCACATCTCCGCCGGCGAGAGCGTCGCGTTGGTCGG
>SKLM01000098.1 GCA_007123205.1 Thermoflexales bacterium | reverse complement strand
GGAGCAATGGGGCTACTCCAAAGAGCTCTCAGAGAAGGTCGGATGGCGCAGCGTAAGGCGTTTGAGAACAGGCGAGGAGGATTAGCGTGGCAATACAGAGTGGCACCTGGAAGCGGCTTCCGCCGAAAGACGTCATCTTGGACGCCATCAAGGAGCAGAGGCGTCATAACGCCGACCTCACGTCGTATCTCTGGTATCTAATGCCCCTGGCAGAGGAATTTGGCGAGCAGGTCTACGAGGTGGCGGCACGATCTCTGACCGAAAGCGGGCTTCAGGTCTCCGGTACGGAGCTGCGGGAGCTGGCCAGCTTTCTTCAAACCCCCGAGGGACAGGCCCGGTATGCCAAGGAGCGGGAGCTTCACGTGTTCGGGCACGTGACGGGGTGAAACCGGAATCGCCCAGAAGCCAGGTTTGGGAGTGCGTGAGTGCCTGGACCGTCCGATCCTGATCTACCAGGTCCCGGGTCGGTTCAATGCTGCCCATTAGGACTGTAGGGCGTCCGTCACGTCCAGATAACCACGGAGGCCATCCACCTCGGCTTAGGGCTCGCTGCGCGAGCTTGGCACGCGGCTTAGCTCCGCACGCGGCTTAGCTCCGCACGCGAGCAGGTACCGATAACCGAAGGAGTCAGCTATGTCTGTTAAGAACGACGCACATCTGTTGGAAGCGTTGAGGGAGTTCGACACCCCCTCTATCACGAACGTCGTGGCGACGTATCCCCAGGACCCGGTCTGTCTCGGGTTATACAATCCCTGGACGGAGGACTGGTACACGGATCAGACGGTTCGCTGCATGTACCCGGAGCTGGGCCCCGTCGTCGGGTACGCCGTCACCTGTGTGTTCGGGCTACCTGACCCTGGCTATAGCCGCCTGACGTTCGCGGACGTCATCGACGCACTGGATGGTTCGTCAAAGCCGACCATTCTGGTACTGCAGCAGAAGTTCCCTGCAGAGCTGGTAGACAAGGTGGGCCTGACGGGCGGAAACATGACAGCCGCCATGCAGGCCGTGGGCTGTGCAGGCGTGATCTCCAATGGCCCAGGCCGGGACATTGACGAGATCCGACCTATGGGATTCCAGTACTTGATCACCGGACTGACCCCCGGTCACGGGGCTATGGCCGTGCACGCAGTCAACGTGCCAGTGACCGTCGCCGGTATGAGTGTAGCGCCGGGCGAAATCATCCATATGGACGAGCACGGAGCTTGCAAGTTCCCGCCCGAGCATCTGGAGGCCGTGTTGCGGAACGCCCAGGCCCTGCGAGAGCAAGAAGCAATCCGCATCGAAGCTTTGCGGAGCGCTGAGACGGCGGAGGAGGTGAGGGCCATCTTGACCGGGGACACCTACGGAGAGGCAGAGCCGGAAAGAGACCGATAGAGCCCCGAGCAGCACCCGAGGTAGCCGCGCGTGGCTGGGGTCTCGGTCCGGTCTGGCACGCGGCGATCCGACCAGTGATGCGTTTGACAGGAGGAAGAGGATGGAACCGATCGATTACACACGTTCCTTCGTCCACGGAACGAGTCCCTTCAACCGTGTCCGCTTCATGGTGGAGGCGCGAACCCGCCTTTTCGACATGAGGAACGGCGACACGCAGGATTACGTGGTCTGCGCATCCTGCAAGAGCGAGGATACCTTCGCTAAAGAGGACCTGTTCTACGAGGATAACTACGACTTCCTGCCGATATTCGGTCCCGGACGGGCTCTCGTCTTTCGGTCCAGGGCGTACGCCAATGATGACTATCGCAGGGCCTATGCCACGGAAGAACTGTGGGGGGGGCCTCGTTACCGACTCACCAGTCCACGGTCAGTGACGGAGTTGCATACGAACGCGGACATCCGAGAGGCGACTCACGCTGGGCTCCTGCTGATCGGGCAGACCGAGTGGAGCAACTCAGACCACCAGCTGGGGGCCATCGTCGAGTACCCGGTTAAGACGATGAATATCCACGACGACCAGGATCTGTACCAGGTGGACACCGGCCCGATCGCCTATGCCGACCTCTCGATCCGACCGACGGATCCCATCGACGTGCTCCACCTGGCTTTCGTGGCCTACAACCGGGAGGGCTACGCCGAGTTCATCCTGGAGGCCGCAACTCCGATCATAGAGTCGCGACAGGCGTACGTACGCGTACCCCACTTCTCCCAACGGGTGCGCGTCGACGCAGAAAACCGCTTGTTCGCTATCGAGTGACCCGATCTGCTTGGTGGCCCCGGCTGGAGCCACCCATCGCGCTCATAGAAGCCACAAGCACCTGGCTTGCGGCTGGCTGCGCGAGCTGGGCACGCGGCTCAGGGCTCGCTGCGCGAGCTGGGCACGCGGCTTAGCTTCGCACGCTGGGGTGACTTGTGGCTTCTCTGGTCCAGCACGATCAGGCTTCACGCAAGATCGACCCGCCAGCCTGGAGCGCAGGAAGCTCGCCCTGCGCCGGTCCCGATCAGCGGGCCGATCCGAAGCTCTAGCTAGTCGGTCGCTCCCGGCAGGTGCTCAACGGCCCAGGCGATGTCGAGTTCCCTAAGCTTGTCCACGGTTGGCACGCCGGTCTGCCTGTCCCAGCCGAGCATGGCATAGTATTCGGCCAGGGCCTCGCGCAGCTCCTGCGGGTCGATGCCGCCCTCAGCCAGCGCTCCGTCCCGCGTAGGGCCGTGGCTCCGTGCCACCAGATAGTCGTCCTCGGCCGTGAACCCCTCGCGCAGGTTGAAGATGCGGGCTAGCGTCGTCGCACGCTCACCGACTTCCATTAACTCGTACGTCGAGAACGACCATCCGGTGGCCGCCTCCACCATCTCTACCAGATCCCTGCTATGCCAGCCCGGGAAGATGCACATCGTGAGGCAGTTCTGAGCGATACCCAGGGTGGCGTGTCGCAGCGATGCCCGGACTTTATCTGACCCGAGGCTCTCCATCGGCATAGGCTCCAACACACCCAATGATCGGAGTTGCTCATTCTGCACAAAACCCGCTTCATCGGGGTCGCTAATCCCGATATCGTGCAGCGAATGCACGTGATCGGCCCCCGTCGGTGAGACCGCGTAGCCGATAGCCAGCCCCCGTTTGTGACGAGGCTCGTGCATCGGGTAGGGCTGGTTCTTCACCTCCATGGCAAACGGTCTCGCTTCCGGGCCGATCGCGTCCACAGCAGCCGCGTGCCCATCGGCGAGCAGATCTCCAAGTCCCTGTCGATGGGCGATCTTCTCCACCATCTCCACCAGGGCCTGCCCGTTCCCGAAGCGAAGATCGATCCCGTCGGTATCCTCAAGCGTCAGTAAGCCGTTCTCGAAACACTCCATCGCAAAGGCGATCATCACCCCTGTGCCGATGGTGTCGAGGGAGTTTGCGTTGCACAACTCTGTGGCCTTGGCCACAGCCACGATGTCGTCGATACCACAGCAAGACCCCAGAGCCGCCACTGACTCATATTCGGGGCCCCCATAGTCCGAGTCGAGCTTGAACGGCGTGTCAGCGGCCACCACCTTCTTGCACCGCACGGCGCAGGCCCAGCATGCCTCCATCCCGATGCCGATCTCCTTGAGGTAGTTCTCGGCACTGATTTTACCAGCGCCCGGGAACTCACCGTCCCGGAAGTTGCGGATGGGCAGGTTCCCCACCTCGACCATGCCCTCAAGGTCAACACCGGTGCCGTACTCGTGAAGCCCTGCCGCGCGCTCACCGTCGCGCACCTCCTGCGCGGCGCGCCGCGCCATGGCCCGTATCGTGTCCGCATCGGCACCGTCGAGCTGCATCGTGCCCCGGACCGCAATGGCCTTCAGGCCCTTTGAGCCCATCACCGCACCGAGACCGGTCCTTCCGGCGGCGGCCTTCAGCTCGTTCATCACGCACGCAACCCGCACCAAGTTCTCGCCCCCCGGGCCGATCATCGCGCAGTAGATACGATCATCCGCCAGCTCCTCCCGTATCGTGTTGAGAGTCTCTTTGGTTGGCAGGCCCCAGAGGTGGCCGGCATCCCGAATCTCCACCTCCCCATCCTTGATCCACAGGTACACCGGCTTCTCGGACTTGCCTTCGACGATCACACCGTCAAAGCCGGCGTGCTTCAGCTCCGCTCCCCAGAAGCCTCCCACCTCGGCAGCACCGAAAGCTCCCGTGAGCGGAGACTTGGCACCGACCGTATTGCGAGAGGCGCCGGACACAGGCAGGCCCGTCAACACCCCAGGGGCAAAGACCAGTTTGTTCTCCGGCCCCAGCGGGTCCACGCCCGCTGCCACTTCCCGGACCAGCACATCCGCGACCATGTTCCAGCCGCCGAGATAGCGACGGAAATAGACCTCCCCTGGTCTTTCGACCTCAGTCGAACCCGTCGTCAGGTTGACGCGTAGTATTGAGTTATGAAACGAACGAGTCATCAGATTAGCCTCCTCAACAGATCATATAGGCAATAGCAGAAACTGTATCCCCCAGCACAACCAGAAGGTAGCTGCCGAAAGCGAAGCCGCCGTAGGTTGTTGTTGGGTTACCGGCCCGACGTACCGCAACTCGGCGCATGGTATCGGCGATCCGCGCGCTTGTCAAGGGCATCCTCTCCCCACACCTGCTGTTTCGATTGTCGTGACGACCTTGGCTTAGCTACGCACGCTGGCTTAGGGCTCGCTGCGCGAGCCAGGCACGCTGGCTTAGGGCTGGCTGGCGCCAGCTTGGCACGTGGCCTAGCTTCGCACGTGGCTTAGCTCTGCACGCTGGGCGGTGCCGGGTCTCCTCCGACGCACTCAGGCGTATTCCGATGGGAGTTCTCGGTACTCGCGCAGGAAAGCCACCAACTTGTCCACCGCCGCCTGGAGAATGCGCTCGCCCTTCTCAGCGCTGGCCACGCCGGGAACGCCCAGGACGCCGCTGCGACTGTCGCGTCGGAGATCCAGCGGGTAGTAGACCGTCCCGCCCAGGCGCGCGTCAGCCTTAGTGAAACTGGTCAGACGTCTCCGCGGTTCGTCGACAGCCCGGTCCATCCGCACCAGAGAGGGTTGCACCGCGAGCACCACCGACGTCTCCATCTCTCCGGCATGGGACATCCCCCCCAGTTCGCTCTCGCCGATGGCATCGAGCTCCTCGCTGATCATCCGGAAGTAGGTGGCGGCTGCGACCCACACCTTCTCAGGGCCTTCGGTCAACCTCTGCGCCGCCACTTCAACCAGCCCGGCGTTTCCGCCGTGCCCGTTCAGGATCAGAATGCGCTCGAAGCCGTGCTTGGAAACGCTCCTGCATATGTCGGTCAGCAAGGCAATGAGCGTGTCCGTGGACAGGTTGATCGTGCCCGCGAAGCCCATGTGATGCGGAGACACGCCCCACCACACCGGCGGCGTGACAACCACGGGGAATTCCTCAATCTCCTCGGCTGCGCGGCGAGCCACTTCCGACGCTGCGATGGTGTCCACACCGACCGGCAGATGGGGTCCGTGCTGTTCGATAGCGCCGACAGGCACGATCGCGACGGCGCCCATGCGCGCCAGCTCACCAAGCTCAGGCGAGCTGAGATTCTGCCACAGAATACTCTCTCCTCTTTCCATCTCCACCTCTCTCTCCAATAATCCAGCCGGATATGACCTCGCGACATCCTGCATCAGGGCGTTGATTCAGCCGTCCAGACCGCAAACCACGTCTTGGGGCTCGCCGCGCGAGCTGGGCACGCGGCTTAGCTGGGCACGCGGCTTAGCTGGGCACGCGGCTTAGCTGCGCACGCGGCTTAGCTCCGCACGCGGTTTAGCTCCGCACGCGGCTTAGCTCCGCACGCTGGGCCCAATCCCTCACGCGGGCGATGCAAGTCCACGGTCGCCCGGGCGTGCTTCCCGACACCTGTCAGCCCCCAAGCCCCATGGTCCCCTCGTGTTTCTGCTCCAATCGCAGCCTATCGCATAGCCGGGCGACGGTCGCGCCTACGGGTCGCACGCCCACCTCTGCGCAGCACCTCTCAATCGAGCGCAGCGTCAGGTCCAGGTTGACCCGCGCGGGGTGGTCACCCTGCGAGTAGTCCTGATCGTTATGCGTATCGGTTACGATCACCCCGTGCGGGTGAGCTTCCGCGTGGACTCTCTGTACGATGTGCCGGACGATTTCGGGGTGTTCGTACCGTTCAGCAGGAATATAGAGCCACTCATACCCCTGTTCATTGGCGGCCCCTCTATTCGTCGGCCGCTCGAAGTCCATCGACACGGGAATCTCGATGAAGTCGCTATCCCCTCTCAATTGGCGAAAGCCCAGGTGAGCGCGGTGAGGATACGGGTCCGCGCCGGCCCAGACACTGCAGTGCTCAGGAAGAATCCGACCGGGTATTGACAGACTCCCTCCCTTGAAGCCGAGTTCCTTAAGCACACCAAACGTGAAGTCATTGGCCGAGAAGTACCCTGCCCGGAAATACGTGGCTTTCTGGCCCAATGCCTCTTCCCACACATCAGAAGCCTCGCGAAGGATCTGTCGCTGCGCCGGGCTCGAATAGGCCCCGAGATCGTGCTGGTAGCGGCCCCCTTTGAGCTTATAGGGGTGAACGTGCAGACCAAGGCAGGCCCCCTCATCCTGGAGCTCAAGTAACAGCTGTGAGTGAGCTGCGGCCACTTCCGGATGGGCGAACAGAGTGGTCGAGAACCCGGCCTGTTTGACAGTCGCTACGTAAGCGCGGATCGAGCGTTCGCTCTCCTGGTAGTCGTCAGGGCCGCTCGCTGACATCATCGAGCCGTAAGCCGTTACATCGATCTTGGCGGGCTCGCAATCCATCGTGAACATCACGGACAGTTCCTGCATGGTCTGTTCTCATCTCCCGCACTGGGGCTACTGGTCGGTACCATAGCCGGTCGAACCGCGGCTTAGCTCCGCACAAGGAGCGTTAGCGCGTTGCACGTTGCACGTTACAGGTTCGAGGAGTGTTAGCCGGTTGCAAGCTCAACGTTCAACGTTCAACCTGTAACGTGCAACGTGCAGCATGGGTGCGCACGAGTCAGTCGCACGAGCATGTCGGCTCGCTGCGGTGGTGTGTCCAAAGGCAAGGGACTCCCGATGCCCACCACAAACGCACCTTCTTCTCCTGCTTCGTGAATCTGCCGCCGCACCTCTTCCCGTAGCTGGTCCTCCGTGCCTCGCTGCACCAACGCATAGCTGTCGATGTTGCCGAACAGACAGAGGTCAGGGCCGACTTGGGCCCGCACCGCGCCGATGTCGATGTTGAAGTCCTTCTTGCTCTCTTCGACCATCAAGCCGTCCAGAGGCAACTGTTGAAGAGCCGGCAACCGCGGCATACAGTCTCCACAGAAGTAGAGCACGCCTTTGAGCCCCAGCCGGCGGATCCCTGATAGGAGTCGTTCCTCATAGGGCCAGGCGAAGCGCTGGTACATCTCGGGCGAGACGATGTCGGCCGACGCGAAGTACTCCTCCACCCGGATCCCGTCTCCTCCGCTGTCCCTGAAGGCTGCCACACGTTTCAGGATCGATTCCAGCAACCCCTCCAGCATGTCGAGGACAAGCCCCGGAGCTTCGACCAGCCCAGTCATCATGCCCTCGAAACCGATCAGCCCGTAGAGCGAGCAGAACGGAGCTGGTACGCCCATGTAGATGAACTGCTCTCTTCCCCGCTCCCGAACCAGTCTCTCGACCAGTCCGAAGTTGCCGTGGTGTGTCCGGAAATCTCGCTCATACTCCGCCACCATCTCAGCCCCGACTGGGGATCTCGCACCTGCGGATCGTAGACGCTCGAAGCGCCGGGTCATCTCCTCAAACCGGCTGCGCAGCTCGCCCGCCTTGGCTTCTTCGCCGCCCAGCAGCATCTCGCGCCGTGTTCCGGCCCCTGGGTCACACTCAAACACGAGCCCGTCCTCGGCGACCAGCTCCCGCTGGCTCACAACCTCCTGGGTGGGCGCCCCAAACACCTGCAGCCAGTCCTGCCGCTCCTCGAAACCCTCGTACGCCCGCAAGAACGCTCGGGCCCGGATCGCCGTATCCTCGGCAGGATCCAACCTCACGCGACCCTCCCGTTCCAACCGCTCGCGGTATTCCTCCACGTACGCGCGTTCCGTCCGTTCCGCCAGGTAGAGGCCCAAGTAGTCGATCGCCACAGGCATCATATCTGGCTGACCACCCGCCAAGGCCGCCAGGATTCTCTCTTTTCCCGTCCCGTGTTCACTCATACAGTCTCCAGTGATCCTCTCAAACGACGCTTTCGTTCCGACGGTAGCTGGTTAGCCGAGCTACCTCCATGTCCGAACAACTACCCCCACATCACTTTCGTGCAAACCCTTTCAGCCGGCCTCACTCCAGCGGCCACAGGTCGGGGTCGCGATCGGTCGCGCGCTAATTCACGTGGATTACCGGCCGGCCGACCCCTTCCTTGCGCGTATAGGCCAGGTCGAACGCACGCTGTACCTCACTCCCCGTGAACGAGAAACAATGAGTCAACATAGGAGACACGTCAATCTCGCCCCGTCCAACGAGGTCGACGGCCACCCGGAACGACCCCAGGCCAGGCTCGGACTGAGCATCGGAGGAACTGAAAACACTCAAGTAGCGGCCGAAGAAATCAAGGTAGTCCAGTTCAAACACGTCCCCGAATCTCGGGATCCCGAATAGGACTAGCTGGCCTTGAGACTTGGCTAGCTTGTAGGATAAGCCGATCGTCTCGGGCTCACCAGCAGCCTCCACCACCACGTCGGCCATCTCTCCGCCGGTCAGTTCGTCTACGGCTTCTACTACGTCCCGGGCACTTGCATCCACTGTCTCCGTCGCTCCCATCTTCAGTCCCATATCCAGCCGGGCCTGCTTGACGTCCACGCCAATCACTTCCCGGGCTCCCATGCGTCGCAGGACGACGTTGAATAGCAGCCCGATACCCCCCTGGCCCAACACGACAACATCCTTGCCAATGATGTTGTTCACGCGCCGACAGGCCCAAAGGACAGTGCCCAGCGGTTGAGCCATCACGAGATGATCAGGATCGGCATCAGACGGCACTTTGATCAAGCCGTTCAGATCGACCAGCCGGTACTCCGCCAGGCAGGTGGGCGGCCCCACGATGGCCAGCACCCTCTCCCCAGGTTCCAACTCATTGGAATCGCACTCCTCGACAACGCCGATGCATTCGTGCGCGGGCGCTCCCACCGGCAGCGGGAACGGCCAGCCTTCTGCTCCGTGGTACATCAGGCGTAAGTCGCTCCCGCAGACGGCAACTACCTCGACTTTGAGGAGGGCCTTCCCCTCCTCAAGAGTCGGCTTATCCACATCGACCAACTCAATGTGTCCTAGTTTTGTAACGCGTGCAGCTTTCATCGAAGACCTCCTCCAAGAAGTCCATACTGCTCCTGTGGCCTGCGAGACAGCGCTCACGGGCACGGAGCCTCCGGCTGGTGCCCTCTTCGGAAAGACTCTGGTCAGGCTCAGGCCCGTGGAGAGCCCCCAACACCCTGCTCCAAAGCTCGGGCCAGTATACCCCTCAGCTCCCCCATCTCTTCCCCCGTTGGCGCCCGCTCCTCCTCCCCCACCACCATCCGCCGCAGGATCGAGCTCCCCACACGGGCAATCAGGCTGATGGCCACACTCTGTTAGGCGGATGGAATAGCTTCGGCCAAGGCGGCACACCGGGAAACACGCTGCAGATCAGCCGCCTCCTCGATCAGCGCATATCGAGCAGAGACGATCCGCCCTTGACAGCCACTTTGCCGCGATTCAGGGATTCCCCTCCCGTCCACAATCGCCGCACCTTCCATCAGCATGTCGTGCACAGTTCAGCCAACCTCCTCGTGCACGACACTCTTCGGCATCCATCCACCCGTTAACAAGAACAGGGCCGGCTTGGTCAAATCGGGTGCCCGACTGACAGCAGCCGCCCCTTCGGCGCGATCCAAACTGCGGATCAACCCCGCAAGACTTCACCTCGCCGTAGGACTAACACGGCCCAAACACAGATCATCGCCTGTCGCCCTGCCTCGGCCTGGGTGCGGATGGCTCTCTCCCTTCACCCGACCCCGGTAGCCGCGCCAGGCTGGGAGAAGCAGCGATCAGAATAGCTCATACAGCATCCCGGCTGATCGTGGCAAGGCGATCTGGCTCGTCCGCGACCGGATCTTCACGGCGGACGCCATTCGTCCGACCAAGATCACGCTGCGTAGGCTGCGCTCACTTTCCGAACCGCCGTAACCACCTCGTCCAGGTCACTTCGTGTCAAGTCGGGGTACAACGGCAGGGCCAGCAATTCCCGGGCGATCCGCTCCGCCACCGGCAGGCTCACCTCCCCACAGTGCTCCACGAACAGCGGGTGGACGTGGCACAGCTCCTCCCGGCCAAAGCCGACCCCGTTCGCGATGCCCTCGGCCGTCAGCGCATCCGAGATCCGATCCACATCCACGGTGAAGCTCTCCTCCTCGAACCGCAACGGGTAGTAGGCGTACGACAGCTCCACGTCGGGCCACGGCTGCGGCCGCCTCAACCCCTTCACCTCGCTCAGCGCCTCATCCAGAACCTTCGTGTGCGCTCGCCGTGCCGCCCGCAACGTCTCCGCCTTCCTCAACTGCGCCAGGCCGAATGCGGCATGTATCTCGCTCAAGCGGTAGTTGTTCCCTACCCGCACGATCCGATACCCGCCAGCCTCCCGCCGTCCAGCACGCTTGTCCTTGCCGTGGTCGCAGATTGACGCAGCTATTTCGGCCATCCTATCGTCATCCGTGGTCAGCATCCCCCCTTCCCCGGCCGACGTCAACACCTTCGATTCCTGCAGGCTCCAGCACGCCATCTGCCCCATCGTCCCCGCCGCTCGTCCGCGGTACGCGGTCCCAAACCCATGCGCGCAGTCCTCGATCACCACCACGTCGGCCGGCTCCGCCAGGGCCAACAGCTCGTCCATGGCCGCCGGATGCCCAAACCAGTGCACCGGTACGATCGCCCGCGTCCGCTCTGTCATCACCTCCGCCACACGCTCTGGGTCCAGCGTGATGGTGTTGTCGTCCACGTCGGCAAAGACCGGTTTGGCACCTGCCAACAGCACGGTGTACGCTGTAGAGGCAAACGTCAGCGGTGGCACGATCACCTCGTCCCCAGGACCCACACCCGCTGCCAGCAGCGAGGCGTGCTGCGCCGTCGTGCCCGAGGAGAACGCGACGGCGTGTCTCACCCCGGCGTATTCCGCGAAGGCGTCCTCCAGTGCTCGCACCTTCTCCGCTTCCGCATATACGGAGCAGAATATCCCTCGCTCAAATACGTCCACGATCTCCTGCAGCTCCTCGTAGCCGTAACTGACGCGGACGAAGGGCAGCTTCTCGGTCCGAACCGGACTCCCCCCGTCAATCGCCAACATCTGATCTCGCACCTTGTCTCCCATCTCGTCTCCTGTGTTGTCCCCCACTTGGCTGCCTCACACCACCTGACCCACCCGGGCGCCGGTGTGCCCGTCAGGGCTCACCGTCACTTCCCCGTTCACGATAACCCACTCCACCCCCTCGGGGTACTCCTGAGGCCGCTGGTAATCCGCTCGCTCCACCACCGTCGCCGGATCGAAGATTACCACGTCCGCTGCCATCCCCGGCCGGAGCACACCCCGGTCCCACAGGCCCAACCGCCCTGCCGGAATCGACGTCATCTTCTGCACCGCCTGCTCCCAGGTCAGGACACCGCGCTCGCGCACGTATCGTCCCAACACCCGCGGGAAGCTGCCGTAGGAGTTCGGCCGGTCCTGGTACGCCAAGGGCCCCTCCGGTGCCAGCGCAAACCCATCACAGGTCGGCACGCCGCTGGGATGCCGCAGCAGCAGGTCGATGTCCTCGTCACACTTGGTCCGAGGTGCCACCCAATACTGCCCGCGATCCTCCAGGTACATCAGCAACGCCGTCTCCGCCGGCGCCTGCCCCCGCTCCGCCGCGATCTCCGCCACGGTGCGTCCCAGCCACTCCCTATGCTCCAACTTCCCCGCCCGACACACCAGCCACTCCTCCCACTCCGGCCGGATCCACCCCGCCCAGTCGCCCCCCTCCTCCAGCTCCCGGGCCAGTCTCCCCCGCCTCACCGGGTCACGAATCACCTCCAGTGTCCCCTCCAGCCCACCCTCGCGCGCCCAAGGCGGGAACGACTGGCCCACCGGCCCGCCACCTCTCAGCCAGGGGGTGACGTCGTAGCCCACCTCTGCCCCCCGGTCCCGCGCCCTCTCGACCCACTCTACGATCTGTCCTGCCTCCCCCCAGTAGTCCCTGCCGCTGGGGTAGAGATGCGAGACCACCAGTGGCACCCCCGCTCCCTCCGCCACTTCGAGGGCCTCGGCCAGGGCCTGGGCCCGGCTGCGCCCATAGCTGCGCATATGGGTGTGGTATGCCCACCCGTGAGGCCCCAGGGCCTTCGCTATCTCCAGGATCTCCTCGGTGTCGGCGAACACGGTCGATTCGTATGTCAGACCGGTCGAGAATCCCCGCGCCCCTTCCGCCAACGCCTCCGCCAGCATCGTCCGCATCTCGGCCCGCTCACCTTCGTCCGCCGGGCGCGTCGCCTGCCCCATCACGCTCACCCGCAGCGGCAGGTGGCCCGCCAGGGCCACCACGTTCACCGACGGGCGCCGTGCCCGCAGCGCCTCCAGGTACTCCCCCATCCCGGCCCAGCTCCACTCATACCCCTCGAAGCTGAAAACCGGCGTCGCCCTCCGATACGCGTCTCGGCTCGCCTCCCGCACCGGCGCTGCCGACATCCCACACGCCCCCACCGCCAGACTGGTGATCCCCTGTCGCACCGCACTCTGCGCCCTGGGGTCTACCAGCAGCGTCACGTCCGAGTGGCCGTGCTCGTCGACAAACCCCGGCGTCACAAACCGCCCCGCAGCATCGATCTCCCGAACCGCCTCACGGTCCGCCAGATGGCCCATCGCCACCACCCGCTCGCCCACTAGCGCCACATCGGCCGCGAACCACGGCGCGCCCGTTCCGTCCAGCACTCGCCCACCCCGTATCAGTAGGTCATACATGGCTCACATCATCCTCACCGGGTCCTCCAGGCATCCCTTCACCGCCTGCAAGAACCCCACCGCCTCGGCCCCCTCGACGATCCGATGATCGTACGTCAGACACAGGTACATCACCACTCCCACCACGATCTCTCCATCCCGAACCACCGGCGTCTCCTGCACCTTCCCCATGCCCAGGATCCCACTCTGCGGCGGGTTGATGATCGGAGTGAACATCAGCGAGCCCAACACGCCGGAGTTCGTCACCGTGAAAGTCGGCGTCTCGACTTCCTCCAGTTGTAGGGTACCTCTTTTCGCCGCCTCCACGAGCCCCTGCAACTCGTCATCGATCTGGCGCAGCGACTTCTGGTCGGCGTCCGCGATGGTCAATACTGTCAACCCACGCGCGCTGTCCACCGCCACCCCGACGTGAATGCCCTTGTGCAGGACGATCTCCTCCTCATCCAGCGTAGCGTTCAGTATCGGATGCTTCCGCAGCCCCAGGCTCGCCGCCTTCACCACGGCGCTCGTATAGGTCACCGCCACGTGCTCTCTCAGCGCCTGCACCGCCCCCATGTCCACGTCGACCACCGTCGTCACGTCGGCCGCCGTCCGCTTGCTCAACGCCATCCGCTCGGCCATCACCCGTCGAATCCCCTTCAGCGGAATGCGTTCGACCTGGTCCTGCTGCTCCTGGCGCTCGTCCTCGGCTTCCACGCCCAACGCGCTTTCCTCGCGGATCCGCACGGCCTCCTCCACGTCCGACTTGGTGATCATCCCCTGGGGCCCGCTCCCCTCTATCGCAGCCAGGCGCAGCCCGTGCTCCGACGCCAGGCGCCGCGCCACGGGCGATGCCTTCCTTCGCTCATCAGACCCAGCCTTGCTCCGCTCCTTCCCACCAGCCGGTCGCTCCGGCCCTTCCTTCACCTCACCGGACGCAGCCGCTCCCACCACCTCCCCGGGCTCTCCAACCCACCCCAGCACCGCCCCCACTCCGGCTTCCTCCCCGGCGGGGACCGCCACCTGCAACAGGGTGCCGCTTCCTGGCGCCTGCACCTCCACATCCGCCTTCTCCGTCAAGACGTGAAACAGGGGCTCGCCCTCCCTCACTTCCTCGCCCGGCGCCTTCAACCATTCCAGGACGGTGCCTGTCTCCATCCCCTTGCTCAGCCGCGGCATCTTGATCGGTGTGCCCATCGTCGCCTCCCCCAAGCTCTATCCGTACGCCATCACGTCGCGTACAGCTCCGATCACGTCGGCCTCTCCCGGCAGAGCCGGCGGATGGAGCGCCCCACTTTTCGGGACCGGCACGCCGGGATTCGCCACTCTCCTGATCGGCGCCATCAGATACCCGAAGGCCTCGCTCTCCGTCACCGCCGCGGCCACCTCGGCACCAAACCCTCCGCGCCGCACCGCCTGGTGGACGATCACCAGCCGGCCCGTCTTGCACACCGACGCCACCACCCGCTCCCGGTCGAAAGGCACCAGCGTCCGCGGGTCGATTACCTCCACCCCGATGCCCTCATCTGCGAGGCTGTCGGCCGCCGCCTCGGCTACCCCTACCATGCTCGACCAGGCCACCACGGTCACATCATCTCCCTCCCGCGGCAGCTTTGCCTGACCGAGGGGCACCGTGTACGCTTCCTCCTCCACTTCCCCTTCTATGCGGTACAGAGCTTTGTGTTCGATGAAGATCACCGGATCCGGGTCCCGGATCGCCGAGATAAGCAAACCCTTCGCATCATAAGGGTCGGACGGCATCACCACCTTCAGCCCCGGGACGTGCGTGAACCACGCCTCCAGCTCCTGGCTCGAGTAGACCGTCCCCTTCCCCAGGTTCATCGTCCGCACCACCAGCGGAGCGTGTAGCGCTCCATCGTGCACGAAGCGCGCTTTCGCCGCGCTGTTCACGATCTGGTCCATCGCGATGGTGATCAGATCCATGAACTGGATCTCCACCACCGGCCGCATCCCGAGCAGCGCCGCCCCAACCGCCAGGCCTACGATCCCCGACTCCGAGATCGGCGTGTCGATCACCCGCTCAGGCCCAAAACGCTCCAGCAACCCTTCCGTCACCCGGTAGACGCCCCCGTGCCGGGCTATGTCCTCGCCCAGCACGAACACCCTCTCATCCCGGTCCATCTCTTGTCTCAGCGCCTCGCACAGCGCCTGGTTGTATCGCAGCGTCCTCATAGCCCCATCGCCTCCACCGGCTCTCGGTAGACGTTCTCGAAGACCTCCTGTGGATCCGGCATCGGCATGCCCTCCGCCTCGCCTATCGCCTCCTGCAGCTCCGCCTCAATGGCCTCCTCCATCTCGAGCTTCCCCTGCTCGTCCAGGAGTCCCTCCTCCTCCAGTCGCCGCCCCAGCATCTCGATGGGATCCCGCTCCCGCCAGCGCTCGATCTCCTCTGCCGGCCGCTTCTCCTCGAAGATCGGATAGTGCGGCAAGAACCGGTAGGTCTTACACTCCAGCAGCGTCGGTCCCTCCCCGCGCCGCGCCCGCCCCACCGCCCCCTGGGTGGCTGCGTATACCGCCACCACGTCCTGCCCATCCACGACCCGCCCCGGCATCCCGTACCCCATTGCCCGATCCGCGATGTCCTCAATCGCCATCCCCACCGCGGCCGGCACGGTCTGAGCATAGAGGTTGTTCTCGCACACGAACACTACCGGCGCCTCCAACACCGCTGCCAGGTTCAGCGCCTCGTGGAAGTCCCCCCGGTTGCTCGCCCCGTCCCCGAAGAAGCTCACCATCACTCCCTCGCTCCCCCGCATCTTCAGCGCCAGGGCTCCTCCCACCGCCACCGGAATTGATCCCCCCACGATCCCCGTCCCCGCCAGGATCCCCCGCTCCGGATACCCCGCATGGTGCGATGTCTCCTTGCCCCGCGAGACGCTGGCCGCGTTCCCCAGCATCGCGTTCAACTGCTCGAGCATGGTGACACCCCGCGTCCAGAAGGCCTCGGCCGTGCGCAACGAGGGTATCACCCAGTCGTCGGGGCCCAGCCCATAGCAGGCCCCAACCCCCACCGCCTCCTGCCCCACGCTGGGGTGGAGCCCCTGGGGCAACCGCCCCTCCTCATACCAGACCAACACCTGCTCCGTGAAGCACCGGCTCTGCAACATCAGCCGGTACATCTCCACCAGATCCTTCGTTGTCAGCTCGCGGCCCCCGATGCCGTCCTTTCTGTCCATCACGCTAACACTCCCCCTTCCTCAACGGGACTTCGATCACCGTCGGAACGTCCCGCGCCCAGGCCGCCGTCAACAGGCTGGACAGCTCCTCGGGGCTCTTCGCCCGCCCCGCACCGGCACCGTAAGCCTCAGCCAAGCGCACGAAGTCGGGATTCTGAAGGTCCACCCCGATGCTGCGCCCGAAGTCCCGTATCTGCCGGCTCTTGACCGTAGAGTAACAGCCGTCGTCGAACACCACCACCACGGCGTTCAGGCGATGCTGAACGGCGGTGGCCAGGCAGTGAGCGGTGAACAGAAACCCTCCGTCTCCGATCACCGCCACCGCCTGTCGCTCCGGATACGCCAGTTTGGCCCCTATGGCCCCCGGGATGGCATACCCCAGCGCCCCCATGTTGCTCGTGATATTCATCGTCCGCGGCAAGTAGCGGTCCAGGTAACGGACGGCCCAGCCGTTGGCGCCGGACGCATCATTCGTCACGAAGGCGTCTCTGGGAAGCACCTCCTGCATTGCCTCCATGTACGCCCATCCGATCTCGTCCTTCGTCTCCTCGAACTCGCGCGTTCTGCTCCTGGCGATCCTGTCGATCAGGGCTCCCCGATCCACCTCGCCTATTCCTTCCAGCTCCTCCAACAGCTGGGCCAGAACCACCTTGGCATCACCGACCAGCGACACCGCCACCGGGTAGTTCCGACCGATCACCTGAGGCGCCATGTCAATCTGGATCAGGTTCTCCGGCAGATCCAGCGTCCAGAGCCCGGTGCCGGCCTCGTCCAGGCTCGATCCGACCACCAGCACCACATCCGCGGACTCAATCATCTCCTGAATCGGCCCACCCTTGCTCCAGGTTGAACCCAGGTGCAGCTCGTGATCCTCCGGTATGAGCCCTTTGGCAAGTACGGTCGTGAAAGACGGTGCCTGTAAGCGCTCCATCAGCTCCATCAGCTCTGCTCGACATCCAGCCGCTACAGCCCCACCTCCCGCGAAGACCAAAGGCCGTGATGCTTCCCTCAGCCGGCGAGCAGCCTCCACCACCGCAGATGGATCCGCTTTCTGGCGCTCGGGCAAGGGCCGCGGGTAGATCTCCACCTCCCCCCGTCCTGCCTGAACATCCAGGGGGATCTCCACCGCGGCTGGCCCGGGCCGACCAGCGTACGCTTGCGCAAAGGCCTGCCGGATCGCCTCGGGCACCTCCTCTGCCCTCTCGACCCGGCGGTTCCACTTCGTAACCGACGCCAGTAGCTGGGTCTGGTCCTTCAGCTCGTGAAAGGCACCTTTTCCCGCCAGCCCTTGCTCCAACTTCGCCGCAATCAGCACCATCGGCACCGAGTCCGCGTACGCGTCCGCCAGGGCTGTGAGACTGTTGGTCACGCCCGGACCGGTGATCACGATGGGCACCGCGATGCGACCACTTGCCCGGGCGTATCCATTCGCCATGAACACGCTGCCTTGCTCGTGGCGGCCCGTCACGAAACGTATCTGCGGATAGTCCAGCACGGCGTCGCAGAGATGGAGGGTGTGAATCCCCGGTATGCCCAGGATAACCTCCACCCCCTCCGCCGCCAACTGCGCCACCGCTGCTTGAGCGCCTGTCATCGTCTCGGTCATGTCACGTCTCCTCACATCTTCTCTGGCGGGATGAAGCCCACCCTCGCTCGCACAGCACCCCGGCTTAGCCGCACGTTGAACGTTGCAGGTTGAACGTTGAACGTTGAACTTGCAGCCTGCTAACACTTCCTGAACTTGTAACGTGCAACGCGCTAACGCTCCTTGTGCGGCTTAGCTTCGCACGCGGCTTAGCTTCGCACGCTGTGGCCCGCCAACGCGCCTGTTTCCGCAGGGCGTGTTCCAAGCGGCCTCCCGCCCGGCAAGCAGCAATAATCAGTTCTGGCCTGACTATATTGCTTCCACCGGGTTCTCGAGCACACCCAGGCCGTCAATCTCGCAGCGGACCCGATCACCGGGCTTCAGCCCGATGCCCTTCGAGTG
>SKLM01000245.1 GCA_007123205.1 Thermoflexales bacterium | reverse complement strand
GCCGGGGAGACGGCCCAGCTGCTGAAGCGCTACCGAGCCCAGAACGGGGATCTGATCCTACCCCTCGATCAGCGGGGGACCTTGGTCTCCGCCTACGTCTCGGCCGTCCTCGGCTGCTCCCACGCCTGCTCCTACTGCATCATCCCTTACCGCCGCGGGGCGGAGCGCAGCCGGCCCGCCGATCACATCGTCCAGGAGGCCCAGGCGCTGGCTGCCCAGAGCGTCAAAGAGATCACGCTGTTGGGACAGATCGTCGACCGCTATGGCCTCGATCTTGAGGACGGCGCTTCGCTGCCCGAGCTCCTGCGCCGCCTCCACCGTGTCGAGGGGCTGGAGCGCATCCGCTTCCTCACCTCCCACCCCAACTGGATGACCGACGAGCTCCTGGACACCGTCGCCGAGCTGCCCCGAGTCTGCGAGCACATCGAGGTCCCGGTGCAGGCCGGCGACGACGAGGTGCTCCGCCGCATGAAGCGGGGGTACACCGCAGCCGATTACCGGCGTCTCGTGGCCCGCATCCGCCGGCGCATCCCCGACGTGTCCATCGCCACCGACGTCATCGTCGGTTTTCCCGGCGAGGGTGAGGCCCAGTTCCAGCTCACCGTCGACCTGTTGGCCGAGCTCCGGCTCGACAAAGCCCACATCGCCCGCTACTCCCCGCGCCCCCAGACCCTGGCGGCTCGCCATCTGGTCGATGATGTCCCGCCCGAGGAGAAGGAGCGGCGACGCCGGGCCCTGGACGATCTGCAGGCCGAGATCGTCGGCGACATCAACGCCCGGCTCCTGGGTAAGACGGTGGAGGTGCTGGTGGAGGGCCAGAAGAAGGGCCGCTGGTGGGGCCGCACCCGCAGCGATAAACTGGTCTACTTCGAGGACGACGCCGACTGGCTTGGGCACCTGGCCCGGGTGCGCATCACCTGGACCGGCCCCTGGTCCCTCATCGGGACAGTAGAGGGGTGTCAGCCGTAGCCCGCGCCCCTCGGCCCCCGGGGGAGGCGGCGGGCCCTTTGTCGGACCCGGCCCGCTCCCCCGGATGTGGCTGCCCTGCCCGACGCTGTTCTACGACCGCCGCAGCACGAGCGGCAGATAGATGCGCCGCGGATTCACCGTGCTTCGCGCTGTCAACGTGAAGGGCGGGTTCGTCCCATCCTCGACAGTCGCCGTATTCTCGAAGATTATCGTATCCTCTGTGCCGATGGGCACGCTGACCTGACCAGCGTAGGTGATGGCGATGGAAGTACCGGCAGCCAGGCTGCCGGCCCACGTGATCCTGTGCTGGCCTGAGTTGTAGCTGCAGCTGCCCCCAGAACAGGTTGGGCCACTGATCAGCGCCAAGGCGGCGGGTAGATGATCGGTTAGGATGGCCCCGCTAGCCTCCAGGTTGCCACTGTTCACCAACGTGATGCTGTAGTGCAGGGTGTGCGTCTCAGCGCCCTCGGGTACGATGACAGTGGGGCTGACCTGTTTGCTGGACTGGGACAGGTCAACGCGCGCCTGGCCAAGCTTGGCCACGAAGGCGTCGTAGCTCCCCGCTCCCGGGCTCACCGGCGTGCCCCAGTCGCCGTAGGTGACGTTACTGGTACCCACCACGTACAGGTCGGTCCCGTCCACGGCGATGGCGTGGGCTTCGTCCCGGTACTGTCCGCCCAGGAACGTGTTCCACTGTAGAACCCCGCTGCCGTCCAAGTGGGCTGCGAAGGCTTCGCGATCGCCTGCGTAGGGGTTGCTCGGCGCTCCCCACGGGTCTGTGCTGGCCCCGGCCACGTACACATCGGCTCCATCTACCGCGATCGCGTGAGCGATGTCGTCCTCCCAATCGGCCGCCCCCATGAAGGTGTTCCACTGCAGGACACCAACACTGTTCAGACGGGCCACGAAGGCATCATCTCCCTTGCTGGACCCTGCATGGGGATGGACCGGGCTTCCCCAGGTGGCGAGACTCCCCCCTGCCACGTACACATCGCCCCCACCCACCGCCACGGCGTGGGCATCGTCCGGGCCAGCTCCACCGAGAAAGGTGTTCCACCCCCGCGCCCCACTGCTGCTGTCTAACTGAACGACAAAGGCATCCTTGTACCAGCCTCCCGAGTGCGGGCGGACCGGCGTGCCCCAGGTAGCCTCGCTGTATCCCGCCACATAGACATTGGCCCCGTCCACGACGATGGCTCTGGCGCGATCGGACTGATTCGCGTTTCCCATGAACGTATTCCATAGCCGCACACCCTGGGTGTTCAGCTTGGCCACGAAAGCGTTCTCGGAGATCCCCGGGGAGGGGAAGGGATCAACCGGCGCGCCCCAGCTTCCGGCGCTCTCCCCCGCCACGTAGACGCCGGTGCCGTCCACCGCGATGGCGTAGCCTCGCACGATAGGATACCCTCCCAATGGAGTCCCCATGAACGTGTGCCACTCCAAAACCCCGCTGCTGTTCAGTTTGACCACAAACGCATCGTACGCGTTCCCCGTGTGGGGATTGACCGGCGAGCCCCAGGTATAGAGGCTCTCTCCCGCCACATACACGTTTCCGGCGGCATCCACTGCGATGGCTCTGCCGTAGTCGGAACCCGTCGCCGACCCCAGGAAGGTGTGCCACTGCAACGCCCCACTGCTGTTCAGTTTGGCCACGAAGGCATCGTCAATCCCCCCATAGGGGCGCAGCGGCGTCCCCCAGGTGCCCTGGCTGGTTCCTGCCACGTACACGTTCCCGCCGGCGTCCACCGCCACGGCGTAGCCCTCGTCCCATGCCGTCCCGCCCAGGAAGGTGTTCCACGACAGCACCTGGTCCATAGCCATAGGGCGGATGGCGCCGTCACGGGCGGAGGGCGGCGGTGGGGCCGCCAGGCTGGACGGCGCCTCGCCGCATAGGGCCAGTATCATGGTCAGACTCACGATCAAGCCGATGGCGAAGTGCTGCGTCTTCATCCTTTCTCTCCTCTGTCTCTCAAACCGCACTTGAAAAGGTCTGCTGTAGTCATCAGTTGGTCCCGTCGCCCGCTGGTGACCAGCGGTGATGACCCCAACTCGATGGCCTCGATGGGGGCCAGGCGTCCGGCCGTCTCGTCATCGAGGCCAGGGGATAGCCTGGCCCGGGCGTGATGTTGGAAACCACCCCCAGCGCGATTGGCGACCCGCCCGTGAGGCTCCTCGTCAGAGACCATCCTGGATCTCTGATCATCAGTCGCCGCGGACGGTAGACGGGCGTCCCTCAAGGGATCTCGACGTAGGGCCGCACCCAATCCTCGAACTCCTGAAAGGGGCCCAACGTCATTGAGGCGCTCCGCGACCCTTCCGGCACCTCTATCGTATCGGGGCACTCCCCGGGCCCCGCGATCAGGGTTTCGGCGCTGATCTCCCGCGCGGTCCGGGCCTCCAACAATCGAGCCGTTGCCTGCTTAACGGAGCGAGAGAGGACCACGATGCCGCCCCCATCGTCCAGCACGTAGTCGCACTCGTCGAAGTAGGTACTTGTCTCCTCGTCGACGCAGACCACCAGCGCCAGCTCCTCCACGTACCGGGCACGCCACCCCTCCGGCAGGCGGTAGACATTCGGGTCGAGGAACCCGTACCTGTACGCTCCATCCGGCCCGCGCCTCATGACATTGAGGGGGTGGATGCCCGACGTCGGCGTGTACGGCGGGGCCTCGGGCACCGCCGTCCCCGCGCAGATGGGCCCAACGCGATACGCGTTGACCCGCGTTCCGGCCTCTACAGAGCCCCTTTCGCCTCCTCCTCCGCACGCGGTGAGCGCGATGGCGAAGCCCGCAAGCAGAAGCCGGGGGATCATAACCGATATCCTGTAGTCACCCATACTCGCCTCCGTTTTCTGTGCTGGGCCGGGCCAGCTCCGTTGTGCTGCCGCCTCTCGCTGTCTACCGAGAGACTGCGTGATGGGGCAGATGGTTGAACCGCTGATGAGGGCGGAGATTCCTCGTCGACGCAGCCGTTACGCTCTGTGACCTCCCGCCAGGACACGCTCATACCGACTTCCTCCCTCGGTTCGAGCGACCACAGGTAGTCAAGAGATCTCCTCGCCCTCGTTCAGCCGGGCGAACTCACCGGCGACCTGATCGTTCGCAAACCAGAACTCTACCCTGTTCGAGCCCACCAGCTTCGCTCCGAGGCCCAGATGGGAGCGACCCATCATGTGGGCCATCGTGGGATCGGAGCGCGCCAGCACTCGGCGCAGCACCGTGATGCCGGCCCCGGCCACAAAGAGCGCCCCCAGGCCCAGGAACACCAGGAGGGTCGTGGAGGGCTCCCGATCGATGCTCGTCGTGATCCCGAACATCGCGCAGCAGGTGACCAGCAGGATCCCCAGCCCCCCCCCATATAGCATCAGGGTGTTGCGCCTCGACCGCCGAGCGTGCGCAGCGCAATACGGGACGTCATACGTGGCATACCCCTCGGCGTCATCCCCAACCGTCATGCGCTTCTTCTTGTCGGCGGGAGCGCCGCAGTAGACGCACATCCCCGGAAACGCGACCGGGTACGGGTGCTCTAGCCCCATGAAAGGTGTTCTGATCTTCTTCATAATCACGTCCTCCCCCATCCATACTGCAGCCGGTCTGGCTTCGGCGATCCCGCCATCGAGATCACCGGATGGCCCACACAAAGAAGGCCGCCGCCCCCAGCGCCAGCAAGCAGGTAGGAACGCCCACCAGCAGGGCCACCATGACCACCGCGATGCGCCCCCCACCACCCGTGCGGGCGAGACGCTCCCCCGACGATTCCTCCGCCGTCACCCGGGGTGCGGGCATCCCTTCGGCGATGCGCGCCAGCGCCAGCAGGTCGTCGAGCCAGTCCTCTGCCTCCTCTGGCGTGACGTCGTACTTGAACAGATTCCGGTTCTGGTACAGACGCAGGCAGAGGGCCCCCGGGGTCAGGATGAGCTGCCGCACCAGCGCCCAGCTCTCCCCGGCGCTCATGAGCCGGCGTACCAGCGTCCTGGCCTCCGGGTCGGTCAGGAGCGCGCGGGCCCACCGCTCGTCGAGGGCGAAGGCGTGCAGCCCGCTCATGTCCGGATCCTCCAGGGCCACGGGCTCGCGCCCCGCCAGATGGGCGAGGGAGAGAGTCGTCGAACCCTCCTCCGCCACGCCGAGGCGCGTCTGGAGCGGCGTGCTCAGGTAGACCTCGAGTGTCGGCCCCTGGAAAAAGCGCGCGGTCACCTCTCGGGCCTCCACCGTACCCTGGTACTGCCGTCCCATCAGGTTGTACCGCTCGCCCCTCAGCCCCAGCGGGGTGAAGAGCCCGTCGAGCCAGCGCTTCCGCCGCCGGACGACCCAGGCGAGCGTTCCCAAGGCGCCTCCGTTCAGGATCAGGAAGTACAGCACCGATGGGATGATCAACACCCAGATGCTCGCATCGGACCGGGTCACCAGCCCCAGGGGGATGAACACGCAGATCCCGCCCAGGCAGAGGACGATGGCAACCGCCATCAACCCCAGCAGAGCGGCCCTCCCATACACCAATGAGACCGCTCTGTGCGCTTTCGATCCATTCATCGCTGTCGTCACCCTCCCCCCCGGCCCTGAGCATCTGACCCAGGGTCCGCCTCATCCTGGCGCTCAGTCTGATCCGCCAGGAAATCCAACAGGCCCTGCAGGTCGGCGAAGCCCCGCCGTTCCCCGCTGCCCGGGGTCTCCAGCGAGGCCCGCCAGATC
>SKLM01000329.1 GCA_007123205.1 Thermoflexales bacterium | reverse complement strand
TGGTGATGGTCGAGGGGGCTTACCGACGAACCGTCGAGTTCGTCCGCGAGTTCCTTCCGCGATGGGGTATCGAGACCACTTTCGTGCCCATCGACGACCCTGACGCTCTCAGAGAGGCGGTTCGCAGCAACACCCGGGTCATCATGTCCGAGACGCCGACCAACCCCTATCTGCGGGTGATGGATCTTTCGCAGATGGTCGAGACTGCTCGTGCGCCCGACATCACCACGCTCATTGACAGCACCTTTGCCACGCCCATCAACCTGCGCCCCCTGGAGCACGGTCTTGATCTGGTCATCCACAGCGCGACGAAGTACCTGGGCGGTCACAACGACCTGCTGGCCGGGGCTGTAGTCGGGCCCGACACACTGGTGCAGAAGATCGAAGCTACCCGCGGGGTGTTGGGAGGCATGAGCAACCCCAATGACGCCTATCTGCTCATTCGCGGCATAAAGACGCTTGATCTGCGTGTCCGGCGGCAGAACGACAACGGGCAGCGCGTGGCCGAGTACCTGGCCGCTCATCCCACCGTGAGTCGAGTTCATTACCCCGGCCTTGTCAGCCATCCCGATCATCAGATCGCCCGGCGACAGATGAAGGGTTTCGGTGGCGTCGTCAGTTTCGAGATTGACGGTGACATGGAACGCACGGGCCGCTTCATCGACCGCTTGCACCTCCCCTACGTCGGGCCGACCCTTGGCGGCGTCGAGAGCGTCATCGAACAGATGGCAGCCTTTTTCTCCCTCCATCGTGAGGACCGTCAGGAGGCAGGCATCAGGGACAATCTGGTGCGTTACGCTTTGGGGATCGAGGACACTGACGATATCATTGCCGATCTCGACCAGGCACTGGCGGGGATATGAGGAAGGGGGAGAGGACAAAGATGATCATCCACAAATTCGGCGGCACGTCCGTGGGCAGCGCGGCGCGGTTCGCCGGCGTCGCGGACATCGTGTGTGAGCGTCACGGTGGATTAGAGGGGACGATGGAGGCCACTAGCGTCGTCGTGGTCTCAGCCATAGAAGGCGTGACTGACCTGCTGATTGCTGGTGCACGAGCGGCGGCCGAGGGCGAAGACACTGTCTACCGGGGGATCAAGGCCGAATTGCTGGGCCGACACCTGGAGATCGTTGATGTGCTGCTGGAGGACAGAGAAGAGCGACTCAGCGTCGGAGGGCTGATAGAGGACCGCCTGCACGAGCTGGGGCGGCTCTACCGCAGCATCGCGGTGTTGGGCGAGCTGACCGCCCGCGGTCGTGATGCGGTCGCTTCCTTTGGAGAGCACCTCTCCGTCCACATCCTGGCCGCTCTCCTGCGGGAGCGCGGTGCTCGTGCCAGGGCCATCAGCTCGACCGAGTTGATCGTCACCGATGATCAATTTGGTGCCGCATCTCCGCTGATGGAGCTTACACGCTGCAATCTAAGGCAGCGGATCGTGCCCTTGCTCGAGCGCGGTGTCCTCCCAGTCGTCACGGGTTACGTCGGCGCCACCGAGGACGGTGCCACCACTACCCTGGGTCGGGGTGGCAGCGACTTCGCTGCCGCCGTCATCGGCGTTGGTCTTGATGCCGATGAAATCTGGATCTGGAGCGACGTGGACGGCATCCTGACCGCCGATCCCAATATCGTGCCCCGGGCGCGCACATTGACCGAGCTATCCTACACCGAAGCCTCAGAACTGGCCTACGTCGGTGCCGAGGTCCTTCATCCCAAGACGATTCGCCCGCTGGTTCGCCGGGGAATCCCGTTGCGTATCGTGAACAGCTTCAACCCTAACCATCCAGGTACCGCGATCGTCGAGCACCCTACCGCGGGCCGCGCGGTGCTGCCAGCCATCATCTCGGGCACCGGCCTGAGCATGATCGCTGTGGGGAGCCAGGATGATTCCTGGACCCTCGATCTGGCGGCCCGCGCGCTGCGAGAGCTTAGCCAGGTGGGGCTGGAGGTCTTGATGTTCTCCCAGTCCCTCTCCGAGCACAACCTGAATCTGGTCGTCCGTGAGAGCGATCAGGACCATTGCCTGAAGATCCTCAGTCGGGAGTTCAAGGACCGTCACGGAGAGGACACGTTCCGTCTGGGCGTCCAGGAGAAGGTGGCTACCATCTCCGTGGTGGCCTTGCCCGGGTGGAACGGTGGGCCGAACGGCATCGTGTCCCGGGCCTTCTCCGCCCTCGGCGAACGGCAGACTCGCGTCATCGCCGTGGCCCAAGCGGGGACGGAACGTAGCGTCTCTTTCTGCATTCCCGAGGATCAGCTCACGGATGCCGTGGTCTTTCTCCACCGCAAGCTGGGTCTCGAAGACGGGTGCCGGGGTTGCTCTTAGTTTACGGCCAGCCAGCGGCGACCTGACCCACCTTGGCCGACGCCGTGTTTCTGTTGATCAACACCGTCGTCCTGGATCACGGCCGGTGCTGGATCCCGGTGGTGGCCTACGGGCCACGCCCCGGACGACTCGCCCATCGCCTGCCAAATGGCGCGGGGGAGACCGAGACAGTCGTGTCTACCGCCCGTTTCTCAGCAGCCGGGGGCTCCGGGCACCGGGAATCCCTCAAGGGCACCGTGTGGCCGTCCCAGTCCTGGAAGCAACCCCGATTCCAGGCAGCTGGGCGGGGAGCCGAGGACTGCGACGGCGCTCGCCACATCCCGCCGACCGTGTTCTCTCCGCCCCTATCAGCTGCATGGATGAAGGGCCTTGACAGTTCCACGTGTTGGTGTACTAATGGTCGTCACTCAGACCCCACTCCAGACCGGGGTGGCGGGATCGGTGGGACCAAACAGAGGGAGATCGAGAGAATGGACAACGAGAAACTGGCCCTGGTGGGGGGACGGCTCCTGGACGGAACCGGCCGCGAGCCGCTTCGTGACGCAGCCATCGTGATCGATGGGCCACGGATCGCGGCGGTCGGTGCGGCCGGCGAGATCGACGTGCCCGATAGCTGCAAGGTGATCGACTGCCACGGCAGTACGATCATGCCCGGGATGATGGACTGTCACTGCCACGTCTCGCTCCTCACGATGGACATCGAGGAGAGGCTGCTGACACCGAGGACGGTTCAGCTCTTCAAGACCGCGCAGATCATGAAACGGTTGCTGCACGCCGGCTTCACCACCATCCGAGAACCGGGTATTCTGAATGACGTCGGGTTTCGGGAGGCCGTCGAGTTGGGCCTGGTCGAGGGGCCGAGGCTGGTGCTGGCCGGGGGTATCGGCCAGACCGGAGGCCACTTCGACGAGTACTATGCGCGCGGGCTCCAGGTGCCCCTATTCGACGTGCGCATCGCGGACGGGGTCGCCGAGGTGCAGAAGGCGGCCCGGGAAGTGCTACGGGAGGGATTCGATTTCATCAAGGTGTGTGCCACCGGCGGGGTTGCGTCACCCGCCGATCACCCCGAGTATACGGAGTGGACCCTCGAGGAGCTTCAGGCGATCGTGCAGGAAGCCAGGGCCCGCAACAAGGCGGTAGCTGCTCACGCGGAAGGGACACTCGGCATCAAGAACGCTATCAGGGCGGGTGTTTGGACCGTTGAGCACGGCAGCTTGCTGGATGACGAGGCCATCGAGATGTTCCTCAGCAGCGGCACCTATCTCGTCCCCACGCTGTTCGCCTTCGACGCGCTGCTTGAGAGGGGCGACGAGTTGGGACTCACGCCCATGGCCCTCAAGAAGGTCGATGTCGTGGCGCACCGTCATACGGAGAGCTTCAAGGAAGCGCTGAAAGCCGGGGTCAAGATCGCGGCTGGAACCGACATCATCGACGCAGCCTCACAGGGGCAGAACGCGCGGGAGCTGGAGCTCATGGTGCGCCACGGAGCGACGCCGATGGAGGCCCTCGTTGCGGCCACGAAGACAGCGGCCGAGGCCTGTCGTATCGACGACAAGGTCGGCACCCTGGTGCCCGGAAAGCTGGCCGACCTGCTCGTCGTCAGATCGAATCCCCTCGATGACATATCGATTCTCCAGGATCAATCGGAGCTGTTGATGGTGATGAAGGAGGGGAAGGCGTATGTGGACCGACTCCGTTGTCCTGAATGATCGGGAGACCAGCCGACGCCGTGAGTCCAGCCGGGCTGGCCGCATGAGCTTGCATAGCGGGTACCCGGGGGGGCTGTCGGTGACCGCCGCCGCTGGCAACGTGGTGTGACTACCTCAGAGGATTGTTAAAGCGGATCGCACACGGGAGATACGGTCGACGGGGCCACTCCCGGTTGGCGACGATTGACCCGCGCTGAAACCCTGGCTGGTCCGGGTTCAAGTTCCGGGCGAAGGAGCGATGTACGCAATCGATGATTAGCGCAGAGCTTACCCCCAGAGAGAGGATGTCTCGAGCCCTGCGGGGAGAGGAGGTTGACGTCTTCCCCGCTGCTCCCGCTTATCTGTGCCTGTTTCTGGCCGATTTCGAGAGAGCCTACTACGCCGAGCAGTACCGCCGTCGGTTGCGCGGGTGTGACCGCTACCCCATCGACCATGATGAGGACACGCTGTTTCGGGCCCGGGCGCTCTATCAGTCCTATGGCATCCTGAAGGAGAGGCCTGATTGGATTGAGGTGCGTCAGGGGGCCAGCCGGGCCTGGGCGGAGCGCACTCAGATTGTAATAGAGGACGGGCGGCTGCATTACGAGGACGTCATCTCGGGAGCTCGCGTGCCAATGGACACGGCGCCTATGCCTCGGGGAGACGCCAGCTTGAGCCGTCGGGCGGCCTCGCATACGGACCTGTGGGATGTCTCCTCCCAGCTAGGCGGCCCGCAGGATGTGGATGAACGTGTACCTGTCGTGACGGCCGAGGAGCTGCTGTCCCGGGGCGACTACGATCTCCCCCGCCGGGTCGTCGAGGATTGTGGCTACGAGTGGTTTGTGTCGACCATCCTCGATACACCCTTCTCCGATGCGTACGATCTCCTGGGCTTCCAGGGCCTGATGCTCAGCCAGGTCGAACGACCCGACCTGCTCCACCACCTGTTGCAGCGGAAGCTGCTACAGATCCAGGAGGAGATGCAGGCCTGGTCCGCCGTGGGCGCGCACGGCGTGTACGTCCAGGAAGTCTTCACCGGGGCTGATCTCATCTCCCCCCGCAGTTACGATGAGTTCGTGTTCGCCTACAATCAGCCCTACTTCCACCATATGAGCGGGCTGGGCCTGCTCCCCATCCACTACGTCTGCGGCGATGTGGTTCCGCGCCTGGAGCGCATCGCGGAGCTGGACATCGCTGCCGTGGCAGTGGAGGAGAGCAAGAAGGACTTCCAGATCGAGATCGACGAGGTGATCGACCGCGTTGCCGGACGGGTGAGCGTCCTCGGCAACGTCGATGCGGTCCGGTTTGGGTTGAACAGCCCGTTGGAGGCCATGGCCGCGGAGGTCAAGCGACAGGTCCGGGCCGGGAGGAGGGCCAGAGGCTTCGTGGTCAGTACCGGCAGTCCCTTCCCCCTGGACACCAATCCTCGCTTGCTGGACGCCCTCATCGCCACGGCCCACGCTCTGCCGGGCTAGCGATCCTAGCGGCAGCGGTGCGAAGTGAGGAGTTGTCAGGCCAGACGCCCATTAGCATGCTGCCCGCTTCGTTGCCGGGGAAGTCGCTGGTGCGGCAAAGAGAAGTGGCCGACGTCACGGGTCGAACAGTAGCCGGTGTGCTCGCACCGACTGCGGCAAGCCGCGTCAGGGCTGAAGAGCAGTTGAGCGGGGGC
>SKLM01000382.1 GCA_007123205.1 Thermoflexales bacterium | reverse complement strand
TCTGCCGCCAATGGTCGTCAAGGGCCACGCTATCGGGCATGCGGTCTCCATCGTGCCGAAAGGGGGATTCGCCAGAAACTGCCTTGAGGGGTTGCCTGAGGGGTGTCAGGCGCAGGTGCATCTCCCTGGAGCCCTGGTCGACCCCGAACCCGTCAAGAACCGATGCGTGTTCTTCGGCCGGCCTACCAGTCGCTGATGCAGGCACCTGTGCTTGCGTCAGACGAGAGTGATGAGTGACAGACCAAGCCGGCCCAGGAATCCGGTGGGGGTGCGGGGTACTTGGTGGGCGGCCTCTTTATTTCACCTGCCCACAACTACAGTGGGAAGGAAGTGACTGGCGACGTGGGATCGCAACCCAATTGGGTCCCCAAACGCGATCGGTTCGTCGCTTGTCTCATCAACCACGAATGAGATGGTCCGCGGGAGCCATCCTGGGGGCAGCGACGGCCAGTCGCTGGGGCTGATGATTAGAGTGTAATCGCCATACCCGACTCTGGTGGTGAAGGACCACGCCGGCCCTTCGTGCGCTGCAATGATCTGACGATGCTCGTCGATCAAACGGAACGAGACGTCGGTCAGGCGTGGCTCTCCTTCGCTCCAGTGCCCATCGCCGTCTACATCCCCGAACACATAGGGCACGTCCACGTGGACCCATCGATTTAGGTCGAGGGTGGTGCACGGTGTCTCGTCGCCCCACGGGCCCGGGTTTCCCGCCCGGTCCCACGCCCGCACCCGGAAGCAGTAGGTTTCCCCGTCCTCCCCGTCCGTGAACACGATCGGCGTCGGGTGGATCCGCCCCCACCTCTGCCAGGGACCGCTGCCCTGCCAGACCTGAAGCTCGTAGCCCCAGATTCCGGCTGCGTCGTCCGTGGCGCTGCAGTGGATCATCACCGTCGGCGAGCGGGTGGTCGTATCGAGCGGCTCCACCACCGGCTTCGAGGGCGGAACGGTGTCCTCCTCGATCACCAGATACGGATCGCCGCCGATGAAGTAGTCGTGCTGGTTTTCGCCGGTCCGATTGGCCGTTGCACCCGGTAGGTCGAGCCTGTACACGCCATCCTCAGTTTCGATAGGCCACTCACTGCCGCGACGGTCAATCAGTCGTGCCGTAGGCAGCGTTGCCGGGTAGGCGTACGTCAACTGGTTCGGCGTCGCGTTCCACAGGACACTCACCTTGCCCCAGGGAGTGCCCCACAGCGTGACGCGACGTACGCCGCTGGAATACGACCAGTTCGTCACCATGGAAGGCGAGATGAGATAGGTGGTGGCTACCTGGTACGCCACGTATGCCGGGCGGAGTGAGCGGTTGTTCCGAATCAGCCCGAAGTACTCCCCGTAGAGGTCGGGCATGTCCGCGTCGTGCGTGCGGAAGAAGAAGTACCGCTCCACGCCCGATGCCCAGGCGTTGGCGTAGGACTGGACAGTGTACGCGGCTGCCTCGTCGGGTCTTGCATGGTAGTCCTGCTTGTCTTTGTACGGATGCACATGCTCGTCCCCCCACATGGGCACGCCCGTCTCGGTGATCCAGATAGGATGGTGCGCTCCTCGAGCTGCCATCTCATCCCTGATCTCCTTGACGACGTCGTAGGTGTTCGACGAGCGGCTGTAGAGATGGACAGACATCACGTCGAAGAAGTAGTTGTGGGCCGCTGCATCGGGGTAAGTCGCCAGGATGTCCAGAACTTCCTTGTAGTAGTTGGGCTTTATCCAGTAGTGCAGACCGCCGAACAGAACCTGACAGTCGCTGCAGGTGGCCTTAGTGGCCTGATAGCCAACCTTCAGCAGTTGAGCGTAATCGGCCTCGGTGCCCGTCCAGAAGACGTCCCACTCGGGTTCGTTCCACATCTCCCAGTGCTTGATCCGGTCCCCGTAACGGCTCACGACCTCATGGACAAAGCGCCCCCACGAGTTGACGAAATCCGTGCGGTCCTCCGTCCTCCAGGAATCCCAGGGCTCGTAGAGTCCTGATGGAATGGCCGGTGCCACCCTCGCCATTGGAACCACTGAGTCGTCGACGGCTCCTGGCTCCGGGATATACCAACCGGGCGGTCTGCGCCGGGGCTGAGGACCAAGATCCATCGGCGCATAGTCAGCCCGCAGTTGATCGGGGCCTTCCAGCAGGATCCCCACCATATTGAAGCCGGCAGCGTGGAGCTCGTCCACGAGTGCGTCGTAGAGGGCGAAACCCTCCTCATTCCAGCTTCCATCATGCCGTTCCAGCCGCCTCCAATCAAAGTCGAAGCGATCCCAGCGCGAGCCGGCCTGATAGGCGAGATCCATGAACGGGCGCCCCGAACCGCTATCCGGGTCCGGGTAGAAGGAATAGCACATTCCCGCCCGGCCATCCCCACCGGTAACGGGCGGCAGAGGGGCAACGCTCGCCAATCCGACGGCGCTTGAATGGGAGGAGATGCCCAGCAGCATCACAAGAGCAAGAATCGGTAACGCGAGCGTCAACGTTCTCTTCATCGTAAACTCACCCCTTGACTCTGCCTTGGGCTACGCGGACACGCGCCCCTATTCTACCACAGATCGCAGATGCCTGGAAATGGGCCGGCGAGGTCGCGCATGCACGGTCGCCTTCCATTGACACCACTGGGCAATCGACTACAATGAGGCGCGGGACAGGCGGCCCAACGTGACCCACTCTGGACCGGGCCGCATCATCCAACTGTCAGATACGGCGCCCTGACAGCGGTGGGGGTGAAGAGGGGCGATGGAAGAAACTGCGTCTGGGATTGACGGACACAGCCGGGGTCGGGATTCGACAGCCATGGGGATGGACTCATCTCTCTCTCCTAGCCTGCGCCTGCTTACGCTGTTGTTTCTGGTCCTCAGCGTCGGTGTGTTCATCATCGCCGCCCCGGCGGGGGTGTTGGGCAAGGCCGACCTGGTGGGCTACGCGGTCTGCCATCGGATCGCCTCTCATTCGTTCATAATGAGCGGACGGCCGCTGCCTCTCTGCGCGCGCTGCACCGGGATGTTCGTCGGTGCGCTGGTCGGACTTCTCACTCAGGCTGTCGTCCTGCGACGCAGTCGAGCGGCTCGCTTCCCGCCACCCACGGTCCTGGCCTTTCTTGCCTTCTTCACTCTGGTCTGGATCGGCGACGGGGCGAACTCCTTTCTTGCGACTGCCGGCGGCCCCCGTCTCTACCCCCCCACGAACAGCCTCAGGCTGATGACGGGGGCCCTGAACGGAGTGACGGTGAGCTCTCTCGTGTATCCTGTCCTCAACCTTGGGCTGTGGCGCGCCCCCACGGAGAAGCGCACCCTTCGAGATCTCGGTGATCTGGGAGTCTGTGTGCTGATGGTGGGGTTCGTTGTCGGCCCGGTTCTCTCTGGCTGGGATGCGCTCCTCTACCCAGTCGCTCTTCTGAGCGCTGTCGGGGTGCTTGCCCTGCTCACGAGCGTCAACAGCGTCATCGTCCTCATCGTGCTCCACCGGGAGAACTCGGTGGGCACGTGGTCGCAGGCGGTCTGGTTTATGGCCCTTGGATTGGCCGTCAGCCTCGTTCAAGTCGGGGCCCTGGCGCTGGTTCGCTACGGGCTGACCGGAACGTTGGAGGGGTTTACCCCGCTCTGATGGCAGCTGAACTTGGGCCTCTTGCAGGGTAGATGGCGAACAACCCACGTAACAAGGCGAAGGAGCGAAACCCATGGACGTCGGCAAAGCGGTAGGATTCGTGTTCGAAGATGAGCAATGGGTAAGCAAGATCCTTCTCGGCGCAGTCATTGGGCTCATCCCCATCTTCGGCAGCCTGGCTCTCACTGGATACGGCATCACCGTCGTGAGGAATGTCAGGCAAGGAACGGCTCGCCCGCTGCCTGGTTGGGACCGAGTCGGCGAGTACTTTGTCGACGGGCTTCTGTTCTGGATTGCCCTTCTCGTCTACTCCATTCCGCTCCTTATCATGATCTGTCCCCTCGTGTTCGTCTGGTTGGTGCCCCTGGCTGTCGCGGACAGTGGCGACTTGCCCGCCGTTCTCGGTGGTCTGGCGGGCATCGTCAGCGCTGGAGTGGGCTGTCTGGCTTTCTTGTACGCGCTCATCCTGTGGGTACTCTACCCTGTGCTCCAGATCCGTTACGCCGAAGCCGGCAAGCTGGCAGCGTGTCTTCGCTTTGGCGAGGTGTTCCGTTTCCTCTCTGCCAACATCGGTCAGGTGATCCTCGCCCAGCTGGTGGTTTGGGCGGCGGCCGTCATCGTCTCCACCGGCCTCAGTCTGGTGATGGGAGTACTCGGCCTCATACCGGTCTGCGGATGGGTGATCGCTGCCCTTCTGGGGTTTGCGTTCCTCCCTGTCGGCGTGTGGCTAATCCTTTTGGCGGGCCATCTGTACGGACAGATCGGCATCCAGCCCATGGCAGAGCTGGCTAGCCTCCCGGGATCCTGATGGCGGCGCGAACGTTCCTGACCCTCGCGACGGCCTTTGGCCTTTCCACAGCAGCGGGTCTCAACGCGTATATCCCCCTCCTCGTCGTGGCCCTGCTGTCCAGGACAACGACGTTGATCACGCTCAACGAGCCGTACGATGCTCTCACCAGCTGGTGGGTGATAGGCGTGCTGGGCGTCCTGATGGTCGTCGAGATTCTGGTGAACAAGGTGCCTGTGGCTGATACCGTGGACGACATCCTCCACACGTTCGTCCGGCCCGCCGCTGGCGCGATTCTGTTCGCCGCCTCCACAAACGTGATTGGCCTCCATCCTGCCCTGGCGGCCGTCTGCGGGGTGATCCTTGCGGGAGGGGTGCACGCGGCGAAGACAGCTGCCCGCCCTGTAGTGACAGCAACCACGGCCGGGGTCGGCAACCCCGTGGTGAGCACCGTCGAGGACGCCGTCTCCTTCATCACCTCCGTTGTCGCCGTGGTGGCCCCCTACCTGGTCGTGGTGCTGCTCGTCATCCTCGCATCGGTGGTGATCTGGTGGCTCGCTCGGCGCCGCCGCGCTCGCTGACGCTCTAACAACACTAAGGAGTTGATCCATGCATCAGGAACCGTACCCACAGCACCGGCCTGCGACTCAGCCGGTGACGCCTCAGACCAGCATCGTTGCCATTGGCAGCCTGGTGGCCAGCATCCTCGGCCTCACGGTCCTGCCGACGGTGGGCAGCCTGATTGGCCTCGTGCTTGGCTACGTGGCCCGCGGCGAGATACGCAGAGACCATCATCTGACAGGAGAGGGCCTGGCCACAGCAGGCATCGTTCTGGGCTGGGTCGGGGTGGCCTTGACCCTGATCGCTCTGTTACTCGCCGCCCTGCTGATAGTCTTTGGCTTGGCCCTCGTCCCTGGCCTTCGATTGTGCCCCATCCTGGCGCGCGGTTTCTAGTTTGCGGCGGTAAGCCTCACACGTTGGTCACCGGCCGACAGGAAGAACGAATCGTGGGCAGGATGGGCAGGATCCGGACAAGCTGGCGGCTGCTGGTAACCGCGCTGGGGCTCCTGGGCGCGGGGCTGCTGGCTGTCGCCGTCGGGCCAGGCCCCACCCATGCCTCCCCTGCTTGGCCCGGGAAGACCTCACCCCCGCGCGTCTTCATGCCGCTCGTTGTCAGGGTCGGTACTGGGTCCGCCGCATCGGAGAGGGTTCCGGCTGACGAGTACTACACGAAGCAGTGGGCGCTCGAGACCGTCAACGGGCCCGGTGCGTGGGCTCTGTCCACCGGTCACCACACGGTGATCGCCGTG
>SKLM01000428.1 GCA_007123205.1 Thermoflexales bacterium | reverse complement strand
CATTACGTCTGCAGGGCCCTGGGCTACGACTGGCGCGCCCACGTACCCGAGGGCTACACGGTCGGACCCATCGACCGTGAGCTCATGGAAGATCTCCGAGTGATCATCGCGGACCACCTGACGGGCTGGATGGCGCACAATTGGGGATCCGTCGAACGTTTCCTGCAAGAAGGCTTCGGCTGCGCCAGCCTGGCCGGCCACGAGGTCGTCTCCTGGTCGCTGGCCGACTGCGTCAGCGACGACCGCTGCGAGATCGGTATCCGCACGGCACCGGCGCATAGGACCCGCGGCCTGGCCAGCGTCACCGCGGCTGCCGCGGTGGAGCAGGCGCTAGCAGGGGGCTTCTCGATGGTTGGGTGGCACTGTTCCGAGGAGAACACGGGGTCCATCAGGACGGCCGAAAGGGTGGGCTTCGAGAGGGAACGGGACTACACGGGCTACTACGTCTTCCTGGAGGCCGAGGCCTGAGAAAGAGGGCGGCGCAGGGCGCGTGGGGGATAGGTAAGAGGCACCGGCCAGGTGCCTCGCACTTGGGAAGTGCAAGGCACCATAGCAGAGAGAAAGGAAACGGGCAAGCATGACCGACTCGTCTATCCGCGGGCTCATCTTCGACTACGGCGGGGTGCTGATGCGCACCGCCGATCCCACATCGCGCCGCCGCTTGGAGCAGGAGCTCGACCTGGAGCGCGGGGAGGCCGCCCGGCTCGTCTTCGGCAGCCGTCGCTGGGACGAGGTCCAACAGGGCCATATCGACAGCGACACGTTCTGGAGCGACGTCGGACAGCGGGTCGACCTGGAACCCGCCCAGGTGGCGGACTTCCGGGAGCGGTTCTGGGGCGGGGACCGGCTGGACGACGAGCTCATCGGCCTGATCCGCCATCTCAGGGATGAGGGGTACCGCATCGCCCTGCTGAGCAACGCGCCCGCCGGGCTGCGCGGCTACCTCCACGAGCTGGGCATCAACGACGCCTTCGACTTGCTCATCATCTCCGGCGAGGAGGAAGTGGTCAAGCCGGTGCCCGAGATCTACGAGCGAGCCCTGTCGCGGCTCGATCTAGCCCCTGCCGAGGCCGTCTTCGTCGACGACATGCGCGAGAATGTGGAGGCAGCCCGCCGGGTGGGGCTCCACGCCACCCGCTTCCGGGGCCTGGCGCCTCTGCGGGTCTGGCTCCGCGATCTGGGCGTGCCAGTTCCGGAGCCGCAAGTTGAGCCCGTAACCGACGTGAGGGCCGTGATCTTCGACTGGGGCGGGGTTGTAGAGCAGATACCGGAACCGGAGGAAGTATTGGCCTTCGAGCGGCGGCTGGGGCTCGCGGCCGGCGCCCTACGGGAGGTCCTGGGCGGACAGGCCTGGCGGGAGCTGGCTGTGGGAGCGATCCCAGGCCGGGAGTACCTACAGCGAATCGCCGGGGGGCTGGGCCTTCCTGATGAGGAGGCCACCTTGAGAACGCTGAAGGAGATGTACGCCACCATAGGCCTCCATCCCGAGGTTATCGATGCCGTCCGCACCCTGCGCCGCCGGTACCAGGTGGCGCTCCTGTCCAACGCCTTCACGGATCAGCGGGAGGTGGTCTGGGACTACCACGGCGTCGATGTCGCGAGAGAGTTCGACGTCTACGTCAACTCCGCCGAGGTCGGTCTGGCCAAACCGGATCCGGCGATCTACCACCTGACGCTGGATCGCTTGGGCGTGGCGCCGGACCAGGCGATCTTCCTGGACGACACGCTACGCAATGTCGATTCAGCCCGGGAGATGGGGATTCACGCCATCCAGTTCGTCGATCCCGAGACGTCCCTACCGGTGCTGGAGCAGCTGCTCGGCCACCCGATCTCAGAGCGCTGACGGACGAGGCCTCCCGACCGCAAGAGTTGCGCCAGGCGAGGCAGACTGGACCCGTCTAGCGGGCACGCCGGGCTCCCCGCCGCAGGTCTGGAACAAAGACACGTGCCTGCTCGATACCGTCCGCCTCGGCCGCCCGGCCCAGCAGCTCGCTCCCCACGATGACGCCGTCGGCCACCGCAGCCTGCTCTGGTCCGGAGATCCCGAACCCCGCCGCCAGGAGCTCACCGGTCACTACCCTCACCCGCTCTACGAACCCCTTCAGATCGGGCGAAAGCGGGTGGCGCGCCCCGGTGAGCCCCGTGATCCAGACCAGGTAGACCAATCCCTCAGACCAGTCGCTGATAGCTCGCACGCTTTCGGTGGGAGTGATCGGCTCGACCAGATGGACCCGGGCCAGGCCCCGGTAGTCGCATCCCGACTCCAACCTCTCGCGCCCCGACCGGCGTCTGCCTGACTCCGCCTACTTCCTCTGTCACCACCAGCACGTCGGAGGCCGCTCAGAACGTGGCGTAGCATGTTCTGGCACGGGCATCTTGTGTTGTCGCTTGACACCATTCAGCAATGCGGTCGAGCACCACTGTAACCGGCTTGACAGGTCTGACTGCGACTGGACAAGCAAACAACATGGATGTGGGACCGAACAAGCGCTGGGAAAGCCTGTCACGCTTCAGCCTCAGGCGGCACGAGGGGTTCGATAAGCACAATCAGCCGCGGCAGATCCCTCTGCACCGTCTCCCACACCACCTTCAGATCGACACGGAAGTACTCGTGAATCAATCGGTGCCGCATTCCAATCATCTCTACCCAGGGAATCTCTGGATGGGCTTGGCGCGTCGACTCAGAGACGTGAGCAGCCGCCTCTCCGATTATTTCCAGAGGTCGTATGACCGCATTCTGATGCAGTTCGCTCTCCATAAAAGCGTCCCACGTCATCCCCTCTACGAACGCCAACGCCTTGCGCGCCGCGATGAGGATGTCCAATAGGTACGCCTCATCCCGCGGCATAGACGACCTCGGCGTTGTCGAGGATGCCCTTGCGCCGGATGTAGTTCTCGCTCTGCTCGACGGCCGGGCGATGCACGAGATCCACCGACCGGCCCAGAACCGCCTCCAATTCCTCCTCCATCCTCACCAGGTCAAACAGGCTCCACCGTGCGTCTTCCTTGAACGAAACCAGAACATCGACATCGCTGTGCGGACCGAAATCCTCTCGCAGCGCAGAGCCAAAGATGGCCATCTCCGCCACCTTCCAACGGCGACAGAAATCCATTAACTGGTTCTCAGGTATGGCAATCGGCACATCAACCATTGCGAACCCTCCCTCAGAGATAACTCCTGGAGGATGATGCCCTCGATGAGGCATTCAACGTCCAACGCTCACTCACGCTCGACCTCAGTCACCACCGCGTACGCACCGTACTGGAAGGGCGAGACGCCGAACCGCGTCAGGGTCGATAGAAACTCGCTCCGCGACAGCCCGGCGATCTCGGCGGCCTTGGCCTGTGAGATTTCGTACATCTCATACCGCTTCACAGCCGCTGCTAGCCGCGTCTCGCCAACGAAACTGGCCGGATCCTGTCGGAGAGCGGAGAGGACACTCTGCAGCAGATCCAGCGAAACCTCTACCGTCTCTGGTCTGCTCATGACACGCTATCCAAGCACCCACCCGTCACCATAGCACCACCTGGCCCAATCCCTGAGCGGAGGCCCCTTGGTTACCCAATTATACCCGCGGCACCCGGCTCGGCAAATCATCTTGCTCCCGACAAAGACCGGCGCTGCATCTACCTGATCGGCCCCGATCAGACACGCGGCATCCTGCGTGTCACCTCCGGATGGGCCTCGCAGTTACTCAGGCGAACGGGCTTCGAGGAGCGCTGCCTCCACTGACGAGAATACGTCCTTCAGAGCAACGTTGAGCGACTCCCGAAACAACAACCGCACAGGACGGAGACTCAGCCCATGCTCATCCCTATGAAAGGAAGAACGGTGGGCCTTGATGACTGTATCGACCTTCTCGCGACCAGCCCGTTTTCCCGCAGCACGCCTGCAATGATGACCTGCGTATGCGCGCCGATGGTGAAGCAAGTTTGATCGCCGTGGCCGACCGCCACGTGATTCGACATCGCCAGCGCGAAGATGTCGCCGATGATATTCTTCGGGGAGCTCCGCCGCTCCACTATCTCGATTAGGACAAGCGCTCTTCCATGGGAGTCCGCGACTTGCTCATCGATATCTGCCAACCGGCTTACGTTGGACGCTCCCTTGCATACTGTTGTTAGCCCCAGCCCAACCCCTCTCCCTCACCGACCGGCGTCTGCCTGACTGCGCCTACTCTACAGGGATCTGTCCCGACCGAAAAGCCCATCCGTCGCAGCGGTTGACCGCGGAGGGCGCAGGATCTGGCACTACGCGGAGCGTCTAGTGGGGCTCAGCCAGTAAGTCTGCGCAAGCGTCCCTGTTCGCGCATATTCACAGTGTCAGGGGAATCTGTTTGACGACGTCAGGCATGGTGGGCCGGTCGGGTCCGCGGAGAGCCTTCAACCGGGCTGCTAGCCGTACAGACCGTCAATCACTGGTGGGTTCAGCATATTGGGTTTGACTCTGCTCTGCGCTGCGCGCTGGCCCCCAGGAGTAGTCGTGATGCGAGCAGTTGAGCACCGGGCGCGCTGAGAGCGAGGGCAGGAGGGGGTCGCCAACCCAGACCGGCAGGGTGTGCGGGCCAGAAGGGGGCAGCACGTCACGCGGCGTATCCTTGCCGGGCGACGCGGGTCAAAGCCCGGCTGGGAGCCAGGGCATCACAGTCAGGGCCAGAGAGGGTCGACCATCCAACTCGCCATGGCTCTGCGAACCGGCCGGGGCAGCTCCTCTGCCTCGACTGGTGCAGACCCAGACACGAGCGAAGCCGAGGTCGCTACCAGAAGGAGCCCTACGACTAGCCTGGTCCGGTGCATCTCCTGTCTCCTTCACTATCGCCGCCACGGCGGACGGACAACTATGGCACCTCGTGATCCGCACGCCGGGCTCGCATGATGCCATAGGCTCCGGGGAGCAGCGGCACAGCCACCAGCACCACGGCCCCCAGGAGCGCCTGGTGGTAGCGCGACACGATACCGAATCCCCACAGGATGAAGGGTGTCAGGTAGAGCAGGCCCGCCCCCAGGCCGAACGCCGCCGCCCGGAGGGGTATCGCGGGCGCCCGCCGGTAGCTGCGCCAGCCCTGCCATACGGCGAGGGGCAGGGCCAGTAGAGTCACGACGAGCGCGGGAAGGATCGCAAAGGCCGACATGTACCCGCTCGCAGTGGCGGGGCGCGCAGCGACAGCGACGGCGAGCCAGATGACACCCAGCACGATCGCGAGCCCGACCGCCCACCGGCTGTCAACACGCGAGTTCCAACCAGCGAAGGCCACCAGCGCCAGAGCCGCCGCCAGCCAGATCTCGCCCTGGAGCAGAACGGCCACTTGCCCCACTGTCTCCAAAGGTATGTACTCATATCGGCCTACCGCTACCCACTCCGACTGACCAGGGCTGGTGCGCACCAGGACCCCTTCCCGTCCCATCGCCAGGATCACGTTATCCGTCCGGGGGTCAAACAGGGCGTCGAGGGGGCCCGGGCCCATGTCGTCGCCTCCGCCCTGCATGGCGCGCCGGTAGGCCGCCCGAGCATCGTGTCCTCCCAGGTCGATCTCAGTGGCCCAAGTCCGCCCCCCGTCGCGGGACAACTGCACCCTCACGCCCGGCTCGAAGCGGTAGACCTCCGACGACTCCGGGATCTGCAACGTCTGCGGCTTGGGCTGCTCCGGGCACTCGACGTCCTCGCCCATCTCCGGCTCCTCCTGCCACGTG
>SKLM01000064.1 GCA_007123205.1 Thermoflexales bacterium | reverse complement strand
TGGAGGGTCTGGTCGCCATCGTCGAGATGTGCTCCATCGTGGCCGGGGGCGACGAAGGCCTGCGCAGGGCCCCGTTCTTCTTCACCGGCATTGATCCCATCTCGCCCCTGGTCTACGCTGACATCCCCCTGCAGAAGCTCCTGTTCATGGCCGAGAAGGGGCTGCCGTTCACCGTCAACTGCGGCGCCATGGCGGGCGCCACCGCTCCGTCTACCCTGGCCGGCACGCTGATCATCGCCGCGGCGGAGGGTCTGTGTGCGTTGGTGATCAGTCAGCTGAAAAGACCCGGGACCCCCGTGATCATCGGCGGCTTCTTCACCACGATGGACATGTCGACGACGGTGAACGCCTACGGTGCCCCGGAGCTCTCCATGCTCATGGCCGCCTTCGCGGATCTGACGCGCTTCTACGGGATTCCGATGTTCAGCACCGGTGGGTGCTCCAACTCGAAGACCGTCGACCAGCAGGCGGCCATCGAGTCGGCTCTCTCCATCCTGGTAACCGCTCAGAGTGGAGCCAACCTGGTCCACGATGTCAGCCTCATCGATACCGCCATGACCACCTCGCTCGACTCGTTAGTGATGTGTAACGAGATCATCGCCATGGTGAGGAGGTTGATGGAGGGCGTGGAGGTCAGCGAGGAGACCCTGGCCTTTGATATCATCCGGCGCGTAGGACCGGGAGGCCATTATCTTGCCGACGATCACACGCTCGAACATTTTCGCCGCCATCATCGCTCCAAACTGCTTGATCGTGACAACTACGACACCTGGAAGGTCAGGACGGGTCTGACGATGGGGGAGAGAATGAGCGGCGAGGTGAGAAGGATCCTCGAGGAACACGAGCCGACACCCCTCCCCGACGAGGTGCGGGGCGAGCTGGGGAAGGTTCTGAGGACGAGCGGCCCCGAGGGGTAGCACCGGGACGAGTGGAGGGCTTGTCGAGTCCCCCTGGTTCCTCCTTTCGACATCTGCCCACGGAGAGACGCTCGTCCGGTGCGGGCGTGACCGGTCTTTGATGAATCGATGGACCCGCCGGGGAGGGCAGAGCTGGGGGCTGCCGGCCCTGGCCGGGTCGGAGGAGGAGGACTGATGAAGGAACCTGCTGTTGCAGTGCTTGGCGGAGGGAACGGCGCCTTTGCTCACGCATCTCACCTGGCCCTGCTTGGTCACCGAGTGAACCTGTTCGAGCTTCCCGAGTTCGAGCAGAACATCGCCAGTGTCAGAGCGCTGGGGGGCATCGAGCTCGTCCCCCACGGACTTGACCGTCTCCCGAAGGGTTTTGCTCGTCTGAACCTCGTATCAACGGATCCGCGGGAAGCTCTCGAGGGTGCGGAGGTAGTATGGGTAGTCGTGCCCGCTTTCGCTCAGACACGATTCGCGGAAGCATGTGCTCCATACTTCCACCGGGACCACATCGTGGTGCTCACACCCGGAAATGGGGGTTCATTGGAGTTTGTCGCTGTCTGTGATTCCCTCAACGGGTCTGAGCTGCCCACCGTGGCGGAGACCGATAGCATGTTCTACGCTTGCAAGAGAACCGACTCGACCCAAGTCACAATCAGCGGATACAAAGAAGGCTTGGGAGTCGCAGCTCTACCCGGTACGAAAGCGCCCGAGATTCTTCCCAAGCTGAAGCAGTACTACCCCGAGCTCGTGGGCCTCAATAGCATCATCGAGACCCAACTCGGCAACGTGAACCTGGTGGTCCACGCCCCGATCTTCCTCCTCAATGCTGGGTACGCAGAATCAAAGCAGGGGTTCGACTTCTACCACCAGGGGTGCACGCCTTCAGTCGGCAGGATCGTGGAGGCTGTTGACCGGGAGAGAATGGCAGTCGGCCAGGCAGCTGGCCTGTCGTTGATCGCCATGTGCGATTGGCAAATCCAGGTGTACGGTCACCAGGGGGCGCAAGGCGATACGCTGACGGAAGTGCTTGCCACCAACCCTGCCTACAGGGGCCACCGGGCTCCCCAGTCCGTACAGCACCGATTCCTGCTGGAGGACATACCCTACGGAATGGTCACGGTCGAGAAGTTCGGCGTCCTGGTCGGTGTTCCCACGCCGATCACCAGCGCCATCATCACCATCGCGTCCGGGTTACTTGGGGTGGACCTGCGTCAGAAGGGATGGGACTGGCGGCGGATCGGCATCGACAACCTGTCGATCGACGAGATCAAGGCGTTTGTTGGCCACCGCTGACCCCCGGGGGGCCAAGCCCGGGCCACCAGTTCTGACTGATTACCCGGTGCGTGTTCCGGCCGGGTCCGCTCCTCATTCGGGGTATGTCGTCCGCCTGGCCCGGCGGAGCGACGCTTCCATCGGTGCTCTACGCTCCAGGGGTTGGCCCGGGCGGGGGGTCAGCGAGTCGGCGGCCCGGCTCTCTCCTTCAGGTGAGCCGCTGCCCCTCGTAAGCCGGACGATCGGGGATGGGCGATTCCATCGCCGGTTCCGGAGAGCGGGCCTGCCTGTCGGGTGTGGGTACCTGAGGCCCAGGCTGGGTGGAACCAATGACCTGGCGGGCATCGACCATCGCGAGCAGGTCTTCAGCCTCGGAGCGGCTCAGCGATCTCGGAGCCGATGATCGGCCGGTGTGCCCGGGTTGATTACCGGAAGCTCAGTGCCAGCCAGGGTGTCGCAGGGATGGGGCTAGGACCGATCCCCGTGGGGGGGCGAGACCTGGTGGAGGAGGCGGCAGATCCGGTGGGAGCGCGCTGAAGGTGCGGGGCAGGCGGAGGGGGCCAGGACCGAGCTGAAGGGCGGGAGGTTCCGTCCGCTTTGGTTGCTGGAGGACGCAGAGCGCCGAGGCAAGAGCGACAGGCTTGTTGAGGGTGTTCGCGCTGGCAAGACGCCCGGACAATAGCCCTATGGCCCGGGGCCGACAGGCTGAGCCCGGCGTGCTACCGCTCGATTGACCGGTGAGCGTGAGGTCGTCATAGCTTGTGCATCTCCTGGCCCCGGGCGCGGGCAAGACAGAGGAACCCTTTCACCGCTGGCGTGCTCCCTGCGGGGTTGATGGGCAGCTGGTGAGACGTGTAGGGATGGCGAAGCACATCGTCTGGAGGGACTGACATGGGTACAGAGAAAAGCGGTGGCGGTTCTGTTCGGCTTTCGATCCTCACTCAGGAGGGTGTCGTTGCGATCCACCAGGCATCACTGGAGATCCTTGAGGGGACGGGAGTTGTGGTTGATTCTCCGACTGCGCTGCAGATCCTCGGGGACTCAGGCGCGATAATAGAAGGGGAAAAGGTGCGGATTCCCGCCTTCCTGGTGGAGGATGCCCTGGAATCCGCTCCCGCCCAGATCACGATTTTCGACCGAGCGGGTGAACCGAGCCTCCTTCTCGGGGGAGATCGTTGCTACTTCGAGAGTGCCGTTGCGCTCAAGATGATCCTCGATCCGTTCACCCGTTCGCGGCGGAGGTTTGTGTCAGAGGACTACCGGATGACCACCAGCGTAATCGATGCCTGCCCGAACATCTCCTCGGCTGTAGCAGGAGGAAGCGAGGACGTGCCCCTGGAGGTGCGGCCCCAGGTCGGCTTCAAGAACTCGGTGATCAACATGAAGAAGCCCCTTACCTGCGGCGGCTATGACGCCCAGGATCTGGCTGACCAGTTTGAGGTTGCTGCCGTCGTGGCTGGCAGCTATGAGCGGTTACGCCAGGCTCCGTCCATCATCGCGATTGCGTTGCCGGTATCTCCGCTCTGCCTATACGATGATCAGACTGGTAAGCTCCTTCTCGCCGCGCAGGAGGGGATTCCTGTGGCCTGGTATCCGGCGCTCAGCGCTGGCACGACCGCTCCCTGCACCCCGGCCGGCATGCTGGCCCTGGCGAATGCGGAGGTGTTGGCTGGTCTGGTGCTGCATCAGCTGAGACGGCCGGGGGCACCCTTCATCTATGGTGCTATGCCCGGGATGACCGACATGCGCAGCATGCTCTATTCCTATGGCTCGCCAGACATGGCCCTCTACTTGGCAGCTGCCACAGATATCGCGCGCTTCTATGGATTGCCCATGTACAGCACAGGTGGCTGTTCCGATGCGCACAGCCCTGATCAGCAAGCCGTCGCTGAGGCCACAATCATGTGTATGCTCGGCAAGCTGAGCGGAGCCAGCGTCATCCACGATCTGGGGATGCTGGGAGCTTGCGAGTTCATATCTCCAGAGATGATCGTTCTGTGCGACGAGGTCATCGGGATGATCGACCACGCCACGACTCGGATAGACACTGGTCCCGAGGACCTGGCGCTGGATCTGATCCGAGAGGTTGGGCCAGGCGGCCACTACCTCAGCTCCGAGCACACGCTGGTCAACTTCCGGCGTCTGTGGTACGGTGAGATCTTCCTGAGGGAACCAGTGACTGGGCCCGGAGCGGATAGGCCAGATGCTGTGCGAGAACGTATCAACGAGAGGACTCGCCACATCATAGAGACGCACCGGGTCGCGCCACTGCCAGAGGCTGTCATCGGGGACCTGGATGAACTGGAGACGAAGTGGCGGGCGAGGGCTGGCCTGCGAGAGGGTGGCTGAGAGGCAGCGACTGAGGGACAGTGACTCAGGGACATCAGCAAGTCCTCTCCGATCCTCACGCGGCGGCCGGGGCCAGGGCTTGCCCTGGACTCGGGCGCAGCTCGCGAGTCCCCACCAGCCGGGGCAATTGGCGCACACATTTCCTTGACAACCGCCCCTGCGCGTGGTATCCTGCCGACCGGATCTCTTGCCGATAGCTGGTACACTATCTGGGGGCACACAGGGCCGGGTGAGGGTTCTGCCTCGGGGGCCCTCGGTCTGGTCGAAGCAGGGTCCTGCGCAGTCCCGCTCCGGCAATGGGGGGTGCGTCTGCGCACCGGTCTCGTCTCTCTTGGTTCTGCGTCGGTCGGCACCACGCGAGACAAACGCCCCCTGTCTGCCCGCACTGGGCCGCCATTCTTTCGAGGACTTGAAGCGTGCCCGAGAGTGGAATGCACAGCATGTCGATGGGTGGATGGTCATGACCGTCTTGGGGCTTGTTGCGTGGACACGGGCGGACAGCGGTGGCGACGGGCCGCCCTGGGGCCCTGGTCATACCCTGATTCCCACTGCCCTTCACCCGTCGGCCCCTGTTGCGGCCGTCGGCGAATCTCGCCGCGGAGGAGGTTGCGTGGTCCGTCTGCTGGCTGTCTCAGTAACGGACGAAATGCGGATCCGTCCGCGCGGTTAGCACTACAGCCGTACATCGGTGATCGTAGCTGCCTGAAGGTCGGAAGCGGGCTCGCCTTGGAGTTGGCTTTTGGTCAGTGGGAGGGAGACCCTTCGTCGCTCCACCTGCTGCCCTTCAGCCGCCGCAGTTCCTGCTCCACGCCAAAGAGTGACCCGTGCGGTTGTTGGACCAGGATTGTCAGAGTTTTCGTGGAGTGTTACTCCGTTGGCGAGCGGCCGTAATAACTGGGAGGCCATAGTGTCCAAGCTGGATAAGTTCGTCGAGCTCTTTGAGCTCCCCCCGGCGATGATCCCCCACATAGACTTCGTCGTCACCGACGAAGAGCTCGATCTGGCGGTCGCGATGGGCGATCGGGAACTGACCCTGGAGCAGATCGCCGAGGCGACGGGCATGCCGCTGTCGGAGGCCGAAGCCCTGGTCGAGAGGGCGCGCCGGCGCGTCATCGTCACCAGGGTCGGCGACGGTGCGTATCACGAGGATCGCGAGGTCCACGACGGACCCGACCGGTACCGGGTGAGCAACTTCTACCGACGCCT
>SKLM01000025.1 GCA_007123205.1 Thermoflexales bacterium | reverse complement strand
TTAGCACGCCGGACATGGAGGCCAAGCGCCACTTCTACGCTGACATCCTGGGACTGGCAGGCACACCCCCTCAGCCTACTACCCTGGGCGAGCAAAGCGACCTGCAAGCTGGTGAGACGATCGTTGAACTGATCTGGCGACCGGCCGTCTCTCCGCCTCTCCACGCGGGGACAGTGACCCTGGTCGCTTTCCGGGTCAACGATATCGGTGAGGCTTATGAGACCCTGAGGAAACGGGGTGCCAACGTATCGCCACCGGTACAGGATGGGCCCCTTCCAGAGATCCAGTGGCAGATCATGACATTGATAGATCCTGACGGTCTGCCCGTCCAGTTAGTCGAGCCGGCCCCGTCTCTGGGGTGACCCAGTAGGGCACGGCCTCGGTATCGGGGCGCCACCTAAGACCGCCGTCACCCTGCCCCGAAGCCCGGCCGCTCCCAGCGGGTCGACCACGATCTCTGCATCTCCCGCCGGGTGGGCGTGGAAAGAGCCAAGAGCCCCAACGCTACGCTGTTGGGGCTTTTGGCTGCCTACACGAAAGCCTCCCCGTGTACATCCACGCCCAGGTCGAGTCTGTCGCGTCTGATCCGACCCATCGAATGGAACCGTCGGATCGTGCTGCCGTCTAGCGGCTGAGGAACGGTACGTGACGCTGCCTGTCTGGTTCGGTCACTTTAGCCACCAGTGATATATGTTCGTCTTCGACCGTTCATAGGCATGGGATGCCTGGATCAGGACCCGTTTGGGCGCCCCGGGGCTCGGGCCGCCGACAAGGAGATTGTTCGAATAGGCGCCCCAGCCCGCCTGCTGCATCCTCAGATACCGTCCGGCATCCCAGTGGATCCCGTCGCTTGACGTGTAGAGAACGAGATGTCCCCGCCCCTCCCCTTTGTTGCCGCTGCGGCCGTGCAGGACAAAGCCGTCCTTGAACGCGGCCATCTGCGGATTGCGGATCTTCTTCGCCATAAAGGCCGTCTGCACAACGCCCCACGTGTGCCCGCCATCATCGCTGATGGCGTAGTCGAGATGCTTCTCATCAGCCAGGTTGTACACATAGGCGATCAGGCTGCCGTCACGCAGTATCGCCATGGCGCCGTAGCCCCGCCCCTCGATATCGAACGGCAGGACACTGCGCCGGGAGAAGGTGTATCCCTGGTCCGTGCTGACATAGAGGGCGTAGTGATGCTCCGGTCGATTGCCGTACCAATGGATCGTGCTGTCGTTGCAGAGTTCCAGGACAAGAATGGCGCCGTGGTGAACAAGCGCATCCCAGATACGGCCGGACTGATCGCCCATCAACGTCGCCGGAGCCCAAGAGATGCCGTTATCGGTGCTGCGCATAAAGGTCGGAACGGATAGCGGTTGCCAGGCCCATTTCTTCTCCGGGATGTTCTCACACTCGAGGTTGAACAGCACGATGGCCCCGCCGTCCGTGCGCACCGCCTTCTCGCACATCACCGACCGTCCGATACCCTGATCGTAGATCCGTTTTGAGTAGGCGAGGGGTTCAGGTTGGCTCCAGGTCCGTCCGCCATCCTCGGAGCGCTTATACTCCATCCATCCGTCCCCATTGTGACCGTCGTTGACGTCGGAACAGTTGGGATAGAAGGCCAGGATGCTTCCCGGTGCGTATTCAACCAGGGCATGGCCCAGGTGACCGCTGCGACCCAACTCAGAATGATCCACGAACAGAATCCCCTCGTTCGGCGGATCGGGCGGTTCGACTTCGAAACGGAGTCCCGTTGCGTCGTCATCGCTCATGCAACTGCTCTCCTTTCCCGCATCTACAGCGAACCCCACAGACTGGACACCCTGGGAGCCGCTTCCAGTTCACTATCGAACCCGAGAGTATGTCCTTCTCGCCGCCCGGCCTCGCACTCATATGGAGCCAGATGCCCCACCGGCAGTCGAGCGCCTGATCAATGCTGCAACATGGGCCGCCAGCGCGAACGCAGGGGGCGCATTGGAGGAAGACCTGCTCTCAGGCCCGAGCTCCCGTTCACCGCAGCGAATCTGCCCCGTCCGTGGCAGACAATGGGTGCGAGCTTTCGGTCGACGTGCCGCGCCAAGCTCGCGGTCATCGCCAATCCGTCGCTGCTGTCGAGTATACGGTCTGGCGCCGGGTTGTCAAGAGATCTGGTGCCGCCGGACCGAATCGTGGCTGAGACAAGCGGTACCCTTGTGCTTGCATCGAGTGGCCGAGGTAGCTGCCAACTAGCGAGTATGCAGACCTAGTCAGAAAGGAGACCTACGCCGTGAGGGGCTCATACCACTCGCGGTCAGCGCGCAGCCCGCCTTTCGGAAAGCGCCGGCTCCCTCGTTCGGTTCGTTTGACATCATGGTTTCATGACAGTATACTATCAGGTAGAGAACAGTATTCCCATTCTGATCGAAAGGCCCTCGAGCAGATCATCCGCCTGACTTCGACCGGCGTCTCGGAGGGGCGGGCCGGGAACAGCGATCACGCGGTCGGAGACAGACGTTGGGGAGTGTGCTGGAAGGAGACGACGGATGAAGAGGTGGAGGATGGTCACTCTGCTGGCCGTAGCGCTGCTGGCCGGTCTGCCCACGGCAGTTCAGGCGGCCAGCCGGCCCGTGCTGATGCTCGAGGTTGACGGCGTGATCAACCCTTTCTCGGCCAGCTATCTCGAGCGGGGCCTGGGCCTGGCCGAGGAGCGGGGCGCCCAGGCCGTGATCATCACCCTGGACACGCCCGGCGGGTTGGAGTCGGCGATGCGCGATATGATGCAGAAGCTGCTGGAGACCCCGATTCCCACGGTCGTCTACGTCACGCCCAGGGGGGCCCGGGCCACGTCGGCCGGGATGTTCGTGCTGCTGGCAGCCGACATCGCGGCCATGGCCCCGGCTACCCACGTGGGCGCAGCCCATCCGGTACCCCTGGGGGCCGACGTCAGTGACGTCATGGATGAGAAGATGGTCAGCGACGCTGCCGCGCTGGTGCGCAGCGTGGCCGAGGATCGCGGTCGGAACGCCGAGTGGGCCGAGCGCGCCGTCCGAGAGAATCTCTCCGTCACCTCGGCCGAGGCGCTGGAGCTCAACGTGATCGACCTGGTGGCCCAAGACCTGGACGATCTACTCGACCAATTGGACGGGCGTGAGGTCGCGGGCGTGACACTGCTCACCAGCGAGGCCCCCGTGCAGACCGAACCGATGACCTTGACCGAGCGGTTTCTCCACATCATCACCGAGCCCAACATCGCCTACCTGCTCCTTTCGCTGGGCACGCTGATGGTGCTCGCCGAGCTGGCAGATCCGGGGTTGATCATCCCGGGAGTGGGCGCAGCGGTCGCCTTCGCTCTGGCCTTCGTGGGGCTGGGCAGCCTGCCGGTGAACTGGGCCGGATTCGGGCTGTTGGCTCTCTCCGTGGTGATATTCCTGGCGGGTCTGCTCACAGACACGGAGCCGATCGTCACATTCGTGGGGCTGGTCCCGTTCATCCTGGGTTCTCTCCTTCTGTTCACCCCCTTCACCCCCACCTCCCCGGCGATGCCGGTGGTGCAGGTAAGTCTCTGGTTGATCGGAGTCATGGCCATCAGCATTGTCGGGTTTAGTTTCCTGGTCTTGCAAGCCATCCTGAGAATCAGCTGTCAGCCCCCCCGGGCCGGGGCGGAGCGACTGATCGGTGAGACGGGCACCGCTCTGACCGACCTGACGCCGGCTGGAGAGGTGCGTGTGGACCTGGCGAATTGGAGCGCGGTGGCGGTGGCCGGAGAAATCCGCGCCGGCGAACCCGTGCGCGTAACTGGCATCGCAGGCGTGCGGTTGAAGGTCACGCCGGCGGAAGCATACCCTGAGGACTCTTCAGAGGCAAACAAGGAGACATAGAGATGGAACTGATCATCATAGCACTTCTGGTTTTTCTGGGGCTGGTCTTGTTGACTATGTCCGTCCGTATCATCCCCGAGTATCGCCGCCTGGTCATCTTCCGCATGGGGCGCTTACTGGGATCGAAAGGGCCAGGAATTTTGTTTCTGATCCCCTTCGTGGATCGCGGTGTCATGGTGGACCTGCGGGAGGTCTTCTTCGACGTACCGCCCCAGACGTGCATCACGGCCGACAACGCCTCAGTCTCCATCGATTTCCTGGTCTACGACAAGGTGATCGACCCGGTGCGCAGTGTGCTGGAGGTGGAGGACTTCACGGGCGCGGCACGCGGGCTGGCCATAACCACGCTGCGTGCGGTCGTCGGTGCGATGGACCTGGACGACGTGCTCTCGAAGCGGGACGACATCAACCGCATCCTGCACGAGAAGCTGGACGACGTCACCGACCGCTGGGGCATCCGGGTCATGGCCGTCGAGATCCGCGAGGTGGTTCCGCCACGGGCCGTCGAAGAGGCGATGACCCGCCAGATGGCCGCCGAGCGTGATCGGCGCGCTGTTGTCGCCCAGGCGGAGGGCAAGCGCGAAGCAACTATCGCTGTGGCCACCGGGGACAGGCAGGCAGAGATCCTCAAGGCGGAGGGCGATCGGCAGGCCGCCATTCTGCGCGCCGAGGGCTTCGCGCTGGCCCTCGATGAGATCTACAAGGTGGCCCAAGAGATTGACACCAAGACGATGACGCTCCAGTACCTTGATGCGCTGAAGAAGCTGGGCGAGGGCGCGGCGACCAAGTTCATCATCCCCAGCGAGTTCGTCAACCTGGCGCGGCCGCTGGCCGAGAACGCCCGCGAAGCGTTGCGCGAAGGCGAGTAGCCGAGTCGGCGTGCGAGAGAGGGGCGTCGGCCGTGGGGCGCTCCTCTCATATGCTTCTCTAGCCCGAGGGGGCAGGGCTAGTCAGAGGTCAAGCCATGAACACAACCCAGCGCATTGCAGTCGGCCTGCTGATCATCCTCGTCGGTATCGCCGTCCTGTCTCGTCAACTTGACATCTCCGACGAGAACACATTGATGGTCGGTTCTATAGTCTCCCTCGTTCTGATCGGGGGAGTGGGTTACTCTCTCTACTACTGGAGGGAACGAGTCCGGCGAGAGGTTCTCGTCGCCGGGCTCGTTCTGATGGCCGGTCTCGCGTACGCGGCAGCCCTCCTCTTCTCCCGATGGTTCGACGCCTCTCCCTTGGGCGCCTCGGCTGGGCTGGTCGTTCTCATCGGCGTCGTGATCTACGTGATCTACAGCTTCCTGAGAACTCAGGCCCGAGCCAACGCACTGCGGCCGGTTGCCCGTCAACTCGGTTTCACCTTCTACCCCGGGGAACGCCCGGATCCGCCTGATTTTCCGGTCCTTCCGGCCGGGCGCATGGGGATCCTGGCCAATGTGATGCAGGGCAGCTACGGCAGCGCAAGAGTGACGATATTCGATCATCAGTACCGCTCTGGGTCGCACCGAACCGGTACCACCCACAGACAGACGATGATCGGGTTTGAGGCGACGGGGGTGGATCTGCCGCGTTTCGCTCTCCGTACCAGACGAGGCTGGGGACACCGTTCGGCGCCTTTCCGCCGCCCGCCTCACGAGATCGTTCTTGAGAACGCACCAGCCTTCTCGAAGCACTACCGTCTGTGGGGTGAGTCCCCCCACCCAGTGCGAGCTCTGTTCAACTCCCGCGTGCTTGAGGCGCTTCACGATTGTCCGGGCTTTGAAGTGGAGGCGACCCCGGCCCTCTGTCTCGTCTACCGGCCGAGGAAGCGTATCAGGGCCGGCCAGCTGCAGGACGCCCTGGAGGGCGCAAATCGCTTGTTCTCACTCTTCCACGCCGCAGCCAGGGACGCGGAGCAGGCGTCGC
>SKLM01000169.1 GCA_007123205.1 Thermoflexales bacterium | reverse complement strand
CCTGTTCCAGATCTGCGACGCGCAAGGGATCCCCCGTCCGACGGTGTTGATCACGGAGTGGGGGTGGACGTACCAGCGGGTGCCGAAGGTGGATCAGGCGATGCGGGATATCGCCTGGGCATCTCAGTTGTACGCGGCGTATCCGGAGGTGAAGGGGGTGGCGATCTGGTACCTCGGCGGGGGGTACGGCGGTATCGCCGATCTCGCCCAGAGGTTGATCTTGCCGCTGCGCTACTACGTCTGGAGCGAGTACTTCGTCATCGAGCCGGGGCAGAGGCCGACAGATCCGGCTCAGTTCGGGCCCCGCTGAGGCCGGTCAGGCGAAGTAACCTCTCCTATTCCTTCTCGTAGGGTTGACCATCTGCGGCGGGCGGGTTTGCCTCCCCGACGACGCCGGCGAGCACGATGATGGTCACGATGTAGGGGGTCATCAGGAGGAACTGGGAGGGGATGGGGACCCTCAGGATGGCCAGCCGCGTCTGAAGGGCGTCGGCGAAGCCGAAGATCGTCGCCGCGCCGAAGGCCCCGAAGGGCGTCCAGTTGCCGAAGATCATGGCCGCCAGGCCGATGAAACCCTTCCCCGCCGTCATCAACCGGTCGAAACGGCCCACCGAGGCGAGAACCAGAAAGGCACCGCCAAGGGCCGCCACCATCCCCCCGGCCGTCACGTTGATGTACCGGTTCCGGAAGACGTCGATTCCCAGGGTATCCGCCGCTCGCGGATGCTCCCCCACCGAGCGCGTCCGCAGACCCCACACCGTATACCAGAGCATCACGTGGATCCCGATCAGAAGCACCATCATCACGTAGACCAGGAGGTTGTGATCGAAGAAGACCGGGCCGATGATGGGAATGGCCGACAGGACGGGGATGGCGAAGGGCGGAATGATGCCCGGGTTGTTGAGGAAGCGGTACTGGGACAGGATCCGGGCGCTGAAGAAGCTGGTGACCCCGGTGGCCAGGATGTTGATGGCCGTGCCGGCGATGATCTGGTCGACCTTGAAGCGGACGGATAGGACAGCCAGCAGAAGCCCCAGGAGGGCGCCCGAGCCAAGGGCGCTGAGGAGGCCGAAGCCCTGGGAGACGGCGAAGGACCAGCCCAGGACGTTGAGCGCCAGGCTGCCCATTATCGCTCCCACGAAGGCCCCCATGAGCATCATCCCCTCGATAGAGATGTTGATCACGGCGCTCCGCTCGCAGAGCACACCGGAGAGGGCCGCCAGGGCCAGCGGCACCGAGCGGAGGAAGGCGGTGCGGAGCAGGCTGACCACGTTGAGAGAGCCGTCCCGCGTGGCCCAGGTCAGGAAAGCTACGATGAAGATCAGGGCGACGCCGCCCAGGGCCCAGTTCGCGCGGCGGAAGCCGGCGACCAACTGCCACACGCCGGCGAGAGCGGAGAGGGCGGCGAACACATAGAGCGTCAGCCGGGTGGGGAGCACGATCTGGGGCACCAGCATCAGGCGAGGATCCGCTCTGACCGTGAGGTCGAAGGTGCTGATCTGAGCGGGCGCAGTGGGGCGCGCGAAGAGGAGGATGATGGCCAGACCGGTGACCAGGAAGAGGATGCCGTAGGTGATGGATCGGGTCCGGGACGTCCCGTGGCGAGCTCCGATGCGTTCCGCTATCGCTGTCACAACAGCCTCCTAACCCCCATCGTCTTTCCCTTCTCTACGCTGAGCATAGTCAGCCTCCGTCTCTCCCCACCTCGCTCCGTCGCGCTGGCCCTGCTCTGCTGGTCTATGTCCAGTCTCCTACCAGGGGCCGACGCCAGGCAGCCAACCCAATCTACGTCTGTCCCCACCCTCGCGTGAAGACGGCCTCGCGCTCCTCCTCCGGCTCCCGGATGCGGTAGACGAGGCGGATGAGCTCCGGGGCGGCGACAAAGATGATCACCAGGGCCTGGACGATGGAGATGATGTCGATGGGCACTCTGGCTGGCGGCGCCTGCATGCGCTGCGCGCCTGCTCTCAGGGCCCCGAACAGGAACGACGCCAACACCACCCCCACCGGATGGCTCTTGCCCAGCAGGGCCAGGGCGATGGCGTCGAAGCCGTAGCCGGAATGGAAGGCATTGGGCATGAACCGGATCACGCCCAGGATGTCGTGGACGGCGGCCATCCCCGCCAGGCCTCCACTGATGGCCATCGCCAGGACGAAATTCCTGGTCACACTCATGCCGGCCGTGCGGGCCGCCCGGGGGCTGGCCCCGACGGTGCGAATCTCGAAACCGATGGTGGTCTTAAACAGCAGCCAGTAGACGAAGCCAGCGGCTGCCAGCGCCAGGAAGATGCCGGTGTTGACGTTGATGGCCGGGTTGGCCGGGAAGAACTGGGGGAGTTCGGCACTGGGCATGATCCTCGGGCTGACGGGGCGGGCGCCAGGCGCTGCCATGGGCCCCCCGACCTGGAGCATGTAGTCGGACAGGCGGAAGGCGATATAGTTGAGCATGATCGTGGTGATCACCTCGTGGGCGCCGGTCTCCGCCTTGAGGAAGCCGGAGATCCCGGCCCAGATCCCCCCGCCGACAAACCCTGCCAGCAACGCCAGGGGAAGGTGGATGAACCACGGAAGGCCCGTGATGGCATACCCCACGAAGACCGAAGTCAGGCCGCCGATGAAGTACTGCCCCTCAGCGCCGATGTTGAAGAGGCCGCACTGGAAGCCGAGGGCCACCGCCAGACCGGCGAAGACGTAGGGCGTGCTGATGCGGACGGTCTCGGTTAGCGGCCGGATGGCGCTCACCAGCCCGGCGGCATCTCCCGTCGCCATATAGACCTGAATACCCTGTACGATCCGGCCAGGGCTCCCGAAGGCGCCCTGAAAGAGGGCGATGTAGGCGCGACTGACGGAGCGCCACACCGCAAACGCCCCGAGCCCGATGCCACGGTCGAAGGCCTCCCACACGACGGGGTCGAAGGCGCCGATGAAGACCGCGCCGATGATCAAGGCACTGAAGACGGCCAGGAGAGGCATAAGGACGGCGTGCCAGTTCCAGGCCGTGATGCGGCCGATGAAGCTCTCCCGCAGATCCTCTCCATCGGGCCCGACGTAGGTGCGAATCTCACCGCTGCGCAGCCCGTCGGCGATCTCCTGGATGCGTCCCTTGACCGCCGAGGAGATCTCACCGTCGGCTTCGTGGTAGGGAGCCAGGCCGACGCCCTGGTTTCGCAGGTGGAAACGGAGGATGCCGCCCCGCAGTTGGCCCTCAGCGGCCCTGCTGACGGCGTCATAGACCGCATGATCGACCCGCTTCACGGCACTGGTCAACAGCCGCTCAGAGCCCTCCACCTTCCCCTCCCGGAAGGTGGTCACCCACTGATCCTTATCGACGCCGATGACCCATGCTCCGTCCTGGGCTGCGGCCTGCAGGGTTCCATCGCCGCTCTGTCCTGCTGCGGCGAAGACGACGTCGACCCCCCGGTCGACGAGTTCGCCGGCCGCCTCCGCTCCCGCCTCGATGTCGACGAAGGAATCGATGGTGGTTTCCAGGAGCTTCGCCCGGGCGTTGGTGCAGTCCAAGCCGTGCTCGAAGCCGCGGTGGAATCTGCGCACGGGCCGCACGTCCGGCCCTCCGACGAACCCTACTCGGTTCTCCTCCGTCATCAGGCCCGCCAGGGCGCCGGCGAGGAAAGCGGCCTGATCCTCGGCGAACAAGAGCCCGGTGACGTTGTGGCTCTCCTCAGCAGGTTCGTGGTCGACCGCGACGAACCGAACCTCGGGATGCCGGACGGCGAATCGCTCGATCTGCGGGCCGGTGCGCGAGCCGATGGTCACGATGAGGGTGCAGCCGCCCTCCACCGCCGACCGCAGGTTCTCGACGTAGGCTTCGGGATCCGTAGTCTCGATGACCACAGGGTCGAGCCCATGCTCCTGGGCCGCCCGAATCAGCCCCTCGTGGGCATACTGGTTGAAGGAGCCGTCGTCTACCGGGCCCAGGTCGGTGACCAGTCCCGCTCGTAGCGCGTCAGGCGACTGTTGCACCGGCACTCTCCTTTCGATCGTCCGTGACCCCGGCCATGAGGAGCCCGATCTCCTCCCGGGTCGTCTCCTCCGCGGGCAAGATGTCGACGATCTGCCCCTCGTACATGACGGCGATGCGGTCGGACAGGCTCATCACCTCGTCCAGCTCCGGTGAGACCAGGAGCACAGCCGTCCCCTCGTCGCGCTTCTCGATGATCCTCCGGTGGATATACTCGATCGAGCCGACATCCAGGCCCCGGGTGGGCTGAGAGGCGATGAGAAGCTTTATCGGGCGCGAGAACTCACGGGCGACGATGACCTTCTGCTGATTGCCGCCCGAGAGGTTTGCCACCGGGGTCATCACGCTGGGTGTGCGAACGTCAAACTCGCGGGCCCGGATCTCGGCCTCGGCCAGGATCCGCTCCTGGTTCAGGATCACGAAGCGGGCGAAAGGTTCCACGTAGTATGTGTTCAGGACCAGGTTGCTGGCGACGGGGAAACCGAGCACGAGCCCGTCCCTCTGGCGGTCCTCCGGCACGTGGGCCACCCCCTGCTCCAGAATCCGGCGCGGCGAGGCGCCGGTGACTCGCTTTCCCAGGATCTCCACCCGACCGGCCTCGGTGGGGCGGAGCCCGGTCAGCGCCTCCACCAACTCCGTCTGCCCGTTACCCTGAACCCCGGCGACGCCCAGCACCTCCCCGGCGCGCACCTCGAATGAAACACCCGCGACGGTCACGTTCCCCCGATCGTCCATCACCTCCAGCTGGTCGACGGTGAGCACCGGCTCGCCCGGCCTTGCCGTTTCCTTCTCGATCCGCAGGGCGACCTGCCGCCCCACCATCATGGAGGCGAGCTCCGCCTGGTCCGATTCCTGCGGCGTGGTCGTACCCACCACACGCCCGTTGCGCAGGACCGTGATGCGATCGGCGATGTCCATGACCTCATTCAGCTTGTGGGTGATGAAGATGACGCTCTTTCCCTGGTCGACCAGGGACCTGATGATGGCAAAGAGATCCTCGACCTCCTGAGGCGTGAGGACCGCCGTGGGCTCGTCGAGGATGAGGATATCCGCCTCGCGATAGAGGAGCTTGATGATCTCCACCCGCTGCTGGACACCGACGGAGAGATTACGGATGGTGGCGTCGGGATCGACCCTCAGGCCGTGCTGCTCCGAGATCTCTCGGACCCGCTTCGCTGCCGCCCGGCGATCCAGGAATATCCTGTTGCGGGTCGGCTCGACGCCCAGGATCACGTTCTCGGTCACGGTCAGCACGGGGACGAGCATAAAGTGCTGGTGGACCATGCCGATGCCCCGGGCGATGGCGTCGTTGGGATCCTCGATCTCGACGCGCTCGCCGCGGATGTAGATGTCCCCGTCGTCCTGGCTGTAGAGGCCGTAGAGGACGTTCATCAACGTGGTCTTGCCGGCCCCGTTCTCTCCCAGGAGGGCGTGGATCTCGCCCTCTCGCAGGGACAGGTCGATATGGTCGTTGGCCAGCACGCCGGGGAAGGCCTTGGTGATGCCCCGCAACTCCAAAACGGGCGGTGAATCCTGGGTTGACGGCACGGCTCCCTCCTTGATCGGACCGACGCGCTCTACCCCCGGGGTCTCCCTCTCGGTCACGGCTAGTATACGGGAAACACGGAGGCTGTCAAGAGAACCCCGAGCTGCATCCGGCCGCATACAACCTGCTCCGGGCGGGTCTGTGACCCGCCCGCTGGCTCAGGCAGCCGGCAGACCGCTCAGCCGTCCAAGAATCTGCGTCCCATCCCAAGAGGGCGTGTAAGAGCAGGCGGAGTGGGGTTGGGGTGGTGGGCTCTGGTGGGAAGTCGGGGTCGCAGACCCCTCCGAGCTAGCCAAAGAGCAGGCGGAGTGGGGTTGGGGTGGTGG
>SKLM01000370.1 GCA_007123205.1 Thermoflexales bacterium | reverse complement strand
TCATCCCGCAGGACGTGTTCATGTTCGCCGATACGATCGGCGAGAATATCCGCTATGGAGATCCCGCGGCGGACGACGAACAAGTCGAGATGGCAGCCCGGCGCGCCCAGGCCCACGACTTCATCGTCCAGCTTCCCAATGGCTACCAGAGCCAGGTGGGGGAGCTGGGTGCGATGCTCTCGGGCGGGCAGAAACAGTTGATCGCCTTTGCCCGGGCCCTCCTGGCGGACCCCAAGGTCCTGGTCCTCGACGAGGCGACGGCGAACGTCGATGCCTACACAGAGGCACGGATTCAGGAGGCGATGGACGAGATCCGCCGGGATCGCACCACGGTGATCATCGCCCACCGCTTCTCGACGCTGCGCAAGGCAGATCGGATCGTTGTGCTGGACGAGGGCCGTATCACGGGCCAGGGCACCCACGAGGAGCTGATGGCGTCGAACCCGACCTACCAGCGGCTGTATCGCCGCCAATGGGCAGCGCAGGAACCCGCCAGCTAGGTAGCGTCGGCAGCTTGGCCAGCTCCTTTACCTGCGCTAGATCGGAGGGATCTGTGACCCCCATGAACAGGGGGGGGCTATGACTCCTATGAGCTCGGAGGGGTCTGTGAGCCTGACCAACACGATCTGCGCCGCAATACCTACTCTAGTACCGGGAGCATAGTCCCATGAACGGCGACGACTCAGCAAGCCACGAGCGCCTCGCGGTTCTCGCCGTCTTCGCGCATCCGGACGACGAGGCCTTTCGCTGTGGCGGCACGCTAGCGCTGCTGGCCCGGCGGGGCGTGCAGGTGCAGATCCTCACCGCAACCCGGGGCCAAAGGGGCTCCTGCGGTGACCCGCCGCTGTGCTCCCCTCAGGAGCTTCCGCGCGTCCGGGAGGAGGAACTGCGATGCGCGTGTCGCGCACTGGGCATCGAACCGCCGCGTCTGCTGGACTATTGCGACGGGACGTTGTCCCGCGTGGATCCCCAAGAGGGAAAGGCCCACGTGCTAGCCGCGGTGCGTGAGCTCCGTCCGCAAGCGTTGATCACATGGCCACCGGATGGCCTCTCCGGGCATCCTGATCACGTGGCGGTGAGCCGCTGGGCCCGGCTGGCCTTCGAGGCCACCCAGCCGATGGGTGTTCGGGAGCCGCTCTCCCTGGTCTATATGGCCGTCCCCGAGGCGGTCGCAGCCGCTTTGGGATTCTCGGGGCTGCACACTGTGCCGGACGAAGCGGTGACGCTGGCCGTAGATGTGCTTCCGGTGTGGGAGGAGAAGCTGAGGGCGATCCGCTGTCACCGGACGCAGGCGGGGGACAGCCCGATTCTGTGGGCTCCAGAAGAACGGCAGAGCCTTTTTCTGGGGACTGAGCATTATCGCCGGGCGGTCCCGCGAGCGGAAGACGACGTTCTGGAGCACCTTGTGACGGAGGGCGCCCTGGGATAGGCGCGGTTTCGCTGCCCAACACGCAGAGAATGGTCGTGGATGGACTCCCTCAGTACCGGTGCGTGGTGCTGCGTGTTGAAGACGTCAGTCTGCAGACAGAATCGGAGAGCCATGCGACCTCCAGTGCCCCTGGAGGGCACCCACGCCCCGTGCTCAACCCAGCGTTCCGTCGTGCCGGAAGAGAGGTACATGGCCCCTGAGCAACGGAAGCCACTGCCCCAGGACATCGTGGAGGAAGAAGATCGGATGGGTTGGAAGGTCAATCCGGACAAGCTGGACAGCTGGCTGGGCCTTCGGGGAGTGGCTGTCCCTTGCCCACGATGCCGGCTCGTCTCCCTGGAGTGGCGGCCGTTCCTGATCCACCTGCATGGTTTTGACGGGCAGGCGGCTAAGATACGTCGAGAGCATTCGACGGTGGAGTTGACGTTCGTTGCGACAGTCATGGGTGTCGCGTCCTGCAGCCGTTTTTCGGACTTTGGAACGGGTAGGCGTCGCTTCGCAATCGATCGTAGGTTCCTTGGTCCTCGGGCTCAACCATGGTACAATTCCGTAGGATGGGCATCGAAAGACGTGAGCCCGGAGGGAGGTAGCGACGATGAGCGTAGACCTGCAGGAACAGACCCGCAAGCTGTTAGAAGAACCGCTGCTTGGTGAGCAAGACTTGGATGCGAAGATCCGACGCCTGTTGGAAGCAGAGTACATGCGTCGGCTGGTGCAATACCGCCGTGGGGATCGGTTCTTACGTCAGAAGTACGGTACAACCTTCGAGGACTTCATCGCCGACCGTGTCGTTCGGCAGGAAGGCTGCACCTGGGAAGCCGAGAGCGACGCAATGGATTGGGAGACGGCCGTTGATGGCATAGACACCATAAGCCGCAAACTCCAAGAACTCCAACATGTACAGCAGGACTGACCTCCGCTTAGAGGCTCGGGAAGCGCTTGAGAATACGTGGTTCGTGCGATCGCTGGAGGAAGTAGAGCGCACTGACCGCACGCTCGCACTCCGTCTGACCATTGCTCCGAGCTCTCTGTGCATGCGTTTTTGGGCGAACGGTCGGGCTCACTGTACTTCGCGTTGGTTGAGGGTACACGGCGGATCTTCCGTCACTCCACTTCGTCTGTGTCACAGACCAGGCGCCCTGCAATGATCCCTGGAGGAAACTGTATGAATGTCACTCTACTGAATGGCACGCTGGCCGGCGACGCCACTGCCGAAGCGCTCTACGATCTGCTACTGACGGAGCTGGCAGCCCGGGGGCACACGGTCACACCCTTTGTCCTGCGCGATATCGAGATCACGCCCTGCACTGGCTGCTTCGGCTGCTGGATGCGTACGCCGGGCCGATGCGTCGTGCCCAAGGGCGGGCACGAGATCGCTGAGGCCGTGGTGCGGAGCGAGCTGACGATCTTGCTCACGCCCATCACCTTCGGCGGCTACTCCTCGGAGCTGAAGAAGGCCCTCGATCACACCATCATGAACATTCTGCCCTTCTTCACCAAGGTCGCGGGCGAGACGCATCACGTCCCACGCTACGAGGAGCACCCGAACCTCCTGGCTCTGGGCGTGCTGCCGGCGCCGGACGCTGAAAGCGAGCGTATATTCCGCGCGCTGGTGGAGCGCAACAGCCTCAACTTTTACGCCGAGACGCACGCCGTCGGCAGCTTCACGCCGGCGCAGCTGGAGAACGGCGCGCGGGCCGAGTTGACCCGCTTACTCGACCACATGGAGGCGGCATGATGAAGGTCATCCTGGTCATAGGCAGCCCGCGGGAGAAGGACAGCACCTCGGTGGCACTGGGCAACTATCTGGTCAAGCAACTCGAGGCGGCGACGGAGATCGAGGCGGAGACCCACTACACGCACAGGGCGATTCGTTCCGAGGCGGCGCTGCCCGCTGCTTTGGCAGCGCTGGCTGGGGCGGAGTTGGTCATCTTCGCCGCGCCGGTCTACGTTGACAGTATGCCCGCGCCGGCGATAGGGTTCCTGGAGCGTGCCACGAGCTTCCTTGCCGAGAGCGCGGCGCGTACCCCTGGTCAGCGGTTCGTGGCCCTCACCAACTGCGGCTTCCCAGAGGCGCAACACGGCGATGTGATGCTGGAGATCTGCCGCCGCTTCGCCGAACAGACGGGCTTCGCGTGGGCCGGAGGGCTGACTCTGGGCGGGGGCGAGCCGCTCCACGGCAGGCCGCTGGAAGCCTCAGGCCCGATGGCGCGCTCGGCTATGGCAGCGCTGGACGCCACGGCCACAGCCCTGGCTCAGGGAGGGGATGTGCCGCCGGAGGCCGATGCGCTGATGCGGAAACCGAGGATCCAGCCGGCGGTGTACCGGCGCATGGGCAACCTCATGTGGAAACGCCAGGCCAAGAAGCGCGGCTTGCAAGGTCAACTGCGTGCTCGTCCCTTCCAGACCTGACATATTCACCGGCGTGAAGCTGTCCGGGCTGCATCACGGAGTGTCGGATAGGTTGCAGGGAGTCAGGAAGCAGGCTGTGTGAGCCGTGTGGCGTCGGCGCAGGGCCAGGGATGGTACCCCAGGACAGAAGGCAAGCAGACGCCACCGGAGAGGTGGGAGGAACTGATGAACCCGACGACCCGGCCGTCCGAACGAGCGGCTACGCCAGGCTGATGCTTGAGGTTAGGGGGGAATCACACGCCGGCGGGCGTCTGCGTCGAACCACTCTGGCACGGCCCCGGCCCCGGCCAGGATCTCGCGGTGATCCTGTTCTTGGATGGATCGTATCTCGATCATTGGCGACGCAGCTGACACAGCAATGGGGCCCAGCTCACCTGATGGTCGCTTTCAGCGAGAAGGTGAACGGCAACCGCTCCCGGTGTTCAGCAAAGATCCAGTTGCCATCCTGATCCTCTACCTGCTTCTCCGACTCCTGGTAGTACAGCCAGTCAAACTCGTGAAGCCACTCGATGTGCAATCCGGCCTGGCTGAGCGCGGTGACGATCTCGCCGACGGTATAGTTCCAGCAGTAGTTGACGGCTTGCTTCGCCTCGCTCGCGTATCCTCCGATCCATTCCCCCCTGTCTGCCGTCTTGTGGAAGTAGGGGTACCTGACCACGAGCTCCGGGAGCGCCTCCTCATCCCAGACCATGAAGAACGGATGCCCATCAAGCAGGTAAAGATAGCCGTCCGGGCCCAACAGGTGGAACACATTGCGCGCCCAGAGATGCAGGTCGGGCAGCCAGCAGAGCACCCCCTCCGTCGTGTAGACGATGTCGTACTGCTCGTCGTGCTTGTCCATAATCTCCAGGACGTTCGACTCGATGAACCGGGCGTCATCGACCCCCAGGTCAGCGGCAAGTTTCCGGGCATAGTGAATGTTCTCCGGCACCAGGTCGACGCCTGTGACCCGGGCCCCCATCCTGGCCAGGGAGATGGTGTCCGCGCCGGTGTTGCACTGAAGATGGATCAGCTTCTTCCCGCGTATGTCACCCAGCTCTCTCCTCTGGGTCTCGCTCAGGGTCGACTCGCTGTGCGAAAGGCGGGCTTTGAAGGCCTCGTAGTGGTCAGCGGCGAGGGTTGCCCAGCTCCGCCTGTTCGCCTCGATATACTCGTCCATTGGATCTCCTTGCGGCTTGCAGATGCTCTGACCAGCACAGCAATCAGGATTGTGCTCTGACTTGGGGCTTGAGCAGACGCCCAGCCCCGGGCAGATCCTTGATCCTTCAAGCTCCCATCGATGAACCTCGTTTGAACGATCGGTCAGTCAACATTGGATTCGTGCAGTTAACGCATGACTACACATAAGACAGGCGTGCAATCCCCTACCGTTCAGCATCGTCCGTCGGAGCGCGGTCGAGGCGGGAAAGAGAGGTGAGGCCAGGTCTGTGTCTCCAGGTGCGCGTGAGAGAGGAGCTCAGTGCTTGATCTCATGGGTCAACTGGGCGGGCTCGCGGGGCAACACGGCGTGCGCTGCAAACGGCATCCGCCGGGGTAGCAACTCGACCGGGCGGTCGCCCATTGTCGGCACCACAGCATTGTCCACCCTCGCGAGATCCGATGGCGACGGGGTCGCGGCGCTGGTTAGCGGCTTAAGTGTTGGCCCCGGTTCAACACGCGCGAGGCCCGGTCCGCCCCAGTGACGCGTCATGTGGCCTTCCAGTCCAGAATCTTCTCGAAGGTAAGGGTGTAGTAGCAGAAGGTGCCGACCTTCTGCTTTAGCCGAAAACCAGCTGCATTCGCCTTGCGGACAAGCGACCTGGCCCGCGGATAATCGGGATCAAACAGGAGCTCGCTGAACACCAATGTGCCTGAGGATGACAGGATCCGATGGAACTCCCTCATAGCCCTCTCAGGAGCGGCGATTTCACCGATGACCGCAATCAAGTACACTACATCGAAGAGGCGTTCCACAAAAGGAAGCTCATACACATCTGCCACCTGAGCCTCAACGTTCTTGATCCCTTCCTCTTCGAT
>SKLM01000148.1 GCA_007123205.1 Thermoflexales bacterium | reverse complement strand
TTGAGCCTGTGTCTATTGTGACCCTCTGGCCCTATCCAAGGGCCCCGCAGAAGGGGGCCGTCGTCTGACGCTTTCTGGCCGCAAGAATGCGTAGCAGTCGGGCTGCCTTGACATCATCGGGGGGGAATGTGACAATATGTGTGGTCCCACGCATTGTGGGCACGCTGCAGCAGAACGACAGCCTGAGGTGTGACAGCCGAGGACGGGGCGCCTTGGGAGCCATTCGCCCCGTCGAGCTAGTAAGGAGTCTTATGACCGCCAACGACGTTGGAAGGAACGATCCCTGCCCCTGTGGCAGTGGCAAGAAGTACAAGTACTGCTGCCTGCGCAAGGGTCAGCAGCGGGGACGCCAACGACGGAGGACCGTCTCACCCCGATCCGCGGGGGATGGTCCGATCGGCTTGCTGAAACAGGTCGACCGGCTGACGCGACGGTTGCGTAAGGTGCCTGGCGAGGAGGCAAGAGAGCTGGAGAGGCAGGGAGAGGAGCTGATGCACCTCGCAAGGTTCGTTGCCCGCCAGGAGGAGATCGAGGCAGCCCTAGAAGCCCTGGAAGCGCGTCGACCCGCCCTTGACGAGTTCCAGGAGGATCCGACGAGGGCCATGGAGCGGGCGCTGGAGCTCTTCTCTGAAGAGCGCTTCGATCCTTTCCGTGTCAGTGTTGAGGAGCTGGAGCAAGCGTTTGAGCTGGTTGGGTATCCTGCGCCTGGCCCTTTCGGCATGGAAGAGGAGGATATGGACATACTGTTTGAAGCCGCTACGTATCTGGTCGGCGATGATCAAGAACATGAGCGTACAGCACAAGCCCTGCTCGGGGAGTTGCCGGACCTCGTGGCCGCCGAGCGGTTCGAGGATGCGTGGCTTGTCCAGCATTCCGCGTATTGGCTCATTGAGAACCCCGATCAGCCGAGTCCATTCTCCTTCGTGATGGTTCAGCTGGCCTACGAGGAAATGGACCTGGATCTGCGGAGGAGGTATCGGGATGTGGCTGAGGAGCTGGGGATCGATGTCGAGAAGCTGCGTGCCGCTGACCGCGATCAAGTTGAGGCTTTGGCACAGGAGCTGAAGGCCGACCCGGCCAAGCAGGCACGCATTGAGCGTTTCGTAGACGGCGAGCCATCATTGGCCCGCCAAGTTGAGACACAGCTGATACGGGAGTCCAGGCGGAGTCTCCAGTTGCTGGAACGCCAGGACAGCGACTGCCTCTTGCTCTCGCCTGAACAACTGGCGCCCTGGTTGGTCAAGTTGGCGATGCGCGGGGTGGCGCTGCGAGGGGATGAGGAGATGCTGGATGACGGGGCCGCGCTCGATGCAGAGAGTGCTGAGGCGATGAAAGAGGCCATCTACGAGTTGACTTTGGAGATGAGCCCGGCGGTGTTCACCGAACAGCGGCGCGAGGAACTGGTGGAGGATCTGCAGGGCTATCGGGATCGCCTGAGGGAGGCTGGAGAAGACGAGGCGGCGCGCTGGGCGGATGTGGCGATCGATATTGTGCAATGGGAGGTACCGCCGGCCAAGAATCCTTTCCTGCTGGCCACCTGCTATGCTTCGGTGCGCAAGGCGATCCCTTCGCTGTCTGAGACTGCTGAACCATGTGAGTGAACACGCCGATCAGAGGCCCTGATCGTTCGGACTCTTGTCCTTTGTGGACTGTAGGGGAGAATCGAGAATTGGACGGAGGGAGTCCACCCGGTTGCGGACTTCGATGCCCTGCTGGGTGCCTGGCCTGAGGATGAGCCGGTAGAGGATTCTGTTGCAGCTGTCCGCGAATGGCGGCGGCAGGATGTGACAATGAGGGCTCGATGAGCGACGTAGTCAATGTTGATACAGACGAGGTGTCTTTCCCGTTCAAGGGGGATACACGGGCTCAGGCATACCGTCGACACTCTGGGAGCTGGGGGGTCCGGGGTCGGGACGTTTTCCGACCCGCTCGCAGGGGTCTGCGACCCCGAGGGCGACGGGTGTGGCAAGGAGACGCGGGTCTGAGACCCGCTGGGAGGAGGGACCCCCGTCATCGCGAGCGTACTGAAGCGGTCTCATCGACGATACGCTGGGCGAGCCCTTCGACGATGGCGGCCTTGCCTACCCCCGCCGGCCCCCCAGGACGGGGTTGTTCTTCTTCTTCCGGACGAGGGTCCGCGCGCCGGGTTATCTGCCGCTCCGTGCCGGATGGGGCATCGCCGTGACCCAGGGCAGCCCGCAGCCCATCGCGGACTGTCTTGGGATTTTGGCCGTGGGCACGGAGGGCCGCCGCCGTCGGACCGTCCAGCTTGGTGAGCGCGATGAACAAGTGAGGTGTGCTCAGGATAGAGGATCGCTGGTGTCTTGCCTCGGCTCGGGCGATGCCGATGGCTCGTTCGAGTTCAGGGCCGAGATGCGATCGCAAGTTGCCTCCTACCGATGCGGTGGTGTCAGCTACGTGGGATGATCACCATCCAGTGCTGGACCGACGGGGACAGTGCGTGTTCTGCCCCCGTCGGTGACGATAGTACCAGGTCTTGTCATCGGGGTTCTTCCCGGTCCGGCGGCCGCGCAGGTCGACGCTGCCGCCACAAGCGGGGCATGTGGCCGTCTCGGGGGCGTGCGGCCCCACCTCGAAGGGAGTGTCATTGTGATCGAGGGCGTCGTTCACTGTGTTGTCGCCATTGCTCGGAGCCTCTTACGGGCCACTTCATTCCTGGCCAGCGATTGCGAGCCCCTTCGACTGTGCTCAGGGCAGGCCCGCGGTCTGAGCATTAGTTAGCAGGTAGCAGGGGACAGAGGACAGGTAACTCATTGAGAACCCCCGGCGCAACGAAACCCTTCGTAGTACCTCGCATCGACTGGGATGATCCTGAAGCGATTGGCACTGCGAGTGAGGCTCGGCAGGTCGAGCCACGAGCCGCCACGAATCACATGGGCCTGGCCCGAAGAGGGCCCCGCCGGGTTGATCTGTCGCCCGGAGGGGTAGTCGCCGTACCAATCCGCCACCCACTCCCACACATTACCCGCCATGTCGAGGGCCCCACACCAGCTGGCACCAGCAGGGTAGCTGCCCACCGGCGCTGTGTACGCATACCCGTCGTCGTACTCCGCTGCCCTCCAAACGTGCTCGCAGTTCGCATCACAGAAGTTGAGCCGTGTGCCGTCGAATGTGTCCCCCCACGGGAATGTCCGCCGTTCCGGCCCGCGGGCCGCGTACTCCCACTCGGCCTCCGTCGGCAGCCGCGCCCCAGCCCACTGGCAGTAGGCCGCCGCGTTGTACCAATCCACTCCCACCACCGGGTAGTCAGCCCCATTGAAGTGCGAGTCGTCTGCGTACTCCGATTCCTCACAGTCCCCGTCCGCCACGCAGCGGGCGTATTGGGCATTGGTCACCTCAGTGCGGTCGATCCAGAAGCCGTCCAGCGCCACCATATGCGCCGGCCGCTCTGCCTCGAACCACGCCCGGTAGCAGGCAGAGAGGTACTGGTCGCACAGGCCCAGCGCCGCGTCGACCTCAGCGTCCGTGCTGCCCATCTGGAACTCGCCCGCCGGGACGTAGACCATCACCATGCCGTCGGCAGGGCGAGTCCGCGTATCGCCCAGAGAGGCCTCGGCCAGTGGGCCAACGGTGTCCGGCGGTTGAGTCGGCAGCACCGGCGTCGGTGTCGCCGCAGGTCCGGTCGTGGCACTGTACTCCGTAGGTTGCGGCGTCACCGTAGGCCCCAGGACATCGGCCGCCGGGGACTCCGTCGGCTGAACGTGCGTGGCTGTACTTGAAGGCTCGGCCAGGGGCGCGGCACCACCCGCCCTCTGAAGCCACGCTGCGCCGCCGATGAGCAGCGCCGAGAACGCCAGGCAACCGAACGCTGCCAGACCGACCAACGCCCATTTCGGCAGGCCACTGAGCTGGTCTCGTATGCTTTCGCCGCGGACGTCGGAGGCGGGCCGAGGCTGAAAGGAAGAGGGCTCTGCTGCCCTCTGGGCGGCTGCCCCACGATCGGAGGGTGACATCACGGGCGTGGGCTTCGATGGCGCTCGCTCCCGCTGCGCGCACAGGGCCTCTAGCAGCTCCTCAGTTGTGCTGAATCGGTTCTCCGGTGTCTTACACAATGCTTTTCCCACAATGTCGACCAGCCATTGCGGGATCCTCGGGTTGATGGAGCCCAGAGGTCGGGGCTGCTTGGTCTGAATGCGTTGGAGGTTCCGAACCTGGGCCGCGGGCGTGTTCTCGGTCTCGAAGTCGAGATAGGGCCGGCCGGCCAGCATCTCGTACAGCAGCGCACCGACGGCGTAGATGTCGACTCTGGGGTCGTCGCGCATCCCCTCGAGCTGCTCCGGCGCCATATAGCGGATGGTCCCCATGGCCATGCCAGTGGCGGTGTAGAACTGTCGGGTCATAGCCTCCGCTGAGACGTGAGCGATGCCGAAATCTGCCAGGCGCACCGCGCCGTGTGCGTCGAACAACACGTTGGCGGGCTTGATGTCGCAGTGGACCACGCCTTTGCCGTGGGCGTAAGCCAGCGCCTGGCACAGCTCAGTGGCAACTCGCACCACCCCGTTGACCGGCAGCGGGCCGCGCTTTAGCGCATCGGCCAGCGACCCACCCGGCAGGTATTCCATCACCAGGTAAAAGGTCCCCCCGTCCTCGAAGATGCTATGGGTGCGTACGATGTGGGGATGCGTCAGACGCAACGTCGCCCGCGCCTCCTGGATGAAGCGCTCTACCATCTCGGGCCGATCCACGAAGGTCGGGACCAGCTCTTTGATGGCGACGGTCTCGCCCGTCAGACGCTCACGAGCGCGGTAGACGTATCCAAAGCCGCCCTGGCCGATGGCGGCTTCAATCCGGTACTTCTTGTCGAGTATGGTTCCTGGTTGGAGCATCGCCAACTCCGTGCCTAAGCCTATGGTACCTGGGACGACCCCAGTATATGGGTACTATGGGCAGCGCGCAAGCGAAACGAAGGCGGATGGTGCGGAGCTAGTCCAGTCGGGCCTGTGGGTGTTGGCCAGTTGGCGGACTCGGTAGGCCAACATCTGAGCAGGAGTTCTCGTCACCGCACTAGCCGGCCCCCTCGAGTCTGCCCCGGGTGGGCGCGAGGTTTCAGCATTAGTTAGCAGGTAGCGGGGGACAGAGGCCAGGTAGCTCATTCAGAACCTCTGGCGCAGCGAAACCCTCCGCCGTGCCACGTGACGTCGGGGTTGCCCCTGTGGCGACTGGCACTGCGCGTGTTGCTCGGGTCGATGTCCCATGAGCCCCCACGCAGCACCCTGTGCTCTCCTGAGGAAGGCCCCGTCGGGTTGACCTGTCGCCCGGACGGGTAGCTGCCGTACCAATCCGCCACCCACTCCCACACGTTGCCTGCCATGTCGAGGGCTCCACACCAACTGGCTCCATCCGGGTAGGTGCCGACAGGCGCTGTGTAGCGGTAGCCGTCGTCGTACTCTGCCGCACTCGCATCGAACTCGCAGTTCACGTCACAGAAGTTGAGCCGGGTGCTGTCGAGGCGGTCCCCCAAGGGAATGTGTGCCGGTCCGGGCCCCGGGCCGCGTACTCCCACATTCCGCCTCCGTCGGCAGCCGCGCTCCAGTCCACTGGCAGTAGGCCACCGCGTTGTGCCAACTCACCCCCACCACCGGGTGGTCAGACCCATTGAAGCGCGAGTCGTCTGCGTACGCCGATTCCTCACAGTCACCGGCGGCCACGCAGTGGGCGTACTGTCCATTGGTCACCTGGCTGCGGTCGATCCAGAACCCGTCCAACGCCACCAAATGCGCCGGCTGCTCGCGCTCGAACCGGCCGCACCAGCAGGCATCGGAGTACTGGCTGCACAGCTCCAGCGCCGCGTCGACCTCAGCGTCCGTGCTGCCCATCCGGAACTCGCCCGCCATCACGTAG
>SKLM01000429.1 GCA_007123205.1 Thermoflexales bacterium | reverse complement strand
CGGCTCCGGGTTCGGGGAGGGCTTCGCAGAGGTGGATGTTGCCTCAGCCATGGAGTTCACCACCCTGCTGCAGGCTGCCAGTGCTGGGCTCAATCCCAGAGCAGCTGCCCCTCGAAGAAACCCTCGACGATCGAACGCCTGGCTCTCGTCCATAGAACGCCTTTCTGCTGGGGTACACCGGAGCTGCGGTGAAGATAGTCAAGTTGACCTCCGTCTCATATTGGGGACGATAGACCGGTATCGGCACAGACTGTTGCTCATTCGTCTCAAGGGATCGCAGAGTTGGTCACCCGGGCCGGGGCTGACCGTTCGAGCACGGCGAGATCGGATCCAGGAAGGGCACACCTATTCACCATCCAGTTCCCTCTGGCCAGGGGAGCACCCCGGCCCGACCGCGCCTCGCTCCCTCTCCGACGAGACGGATTGTAACCGAATCGCGTCCTCTGTCAACGCCGTCCCCAGGGGTTTGCCCTTCCCTGGCGGGACAGAGGCGGGATCGCCGCTGATCGTTCCGCTTCTTGCCCATTGCATCATGCTGGTGTACTATACCTAACGAAATGATGGTTTTGTTCCAGACTGAAACTTGACAACCATCGCGCCCCATGGTATAATACATCAGAAACTGAGGTATCACGGACGGCCCGTTTGAGCCGATGGAGAGAGCTGTGAGCGAGCACAATCCCTCGAGCGACAGTATCGATCAGATGCGCAAGGGCACGACGACCCTGGCCATCCTCAAGCTGCTGCTCGACGCTGGCGAGCCGATGCACGGGTACCGCATGATCCAGGAGCTGGAGGCCCGCAGCCGGGGTATATTCGCCTTCAACGAAGGCCTCATCTACCCGCGGCTGCACCAGATGGAGCATGACGGGTTGCTGAAGAGCCGATGGGAGGGCGACCCGGGCACTCGCCGGCGCAAGGTCTACGTGGTGACCGAGAAGGGCCGGCGCCAGCTGGAGGCGGAGATGGAGCAGTGGGATACCTTTCGTCGGGGCATGGGGTTTCTTCTGGGGCTGGAGGGAGCCGGGTGATGTCGGCTTGGGGCAGTCCCGGGACTCCAGCTGCTCTGTGGAGGATCCCAAGCCCCGGGCCGGGAGCGCTCAAGAGATGGCGTCCCTGAACTTGGCGCGGGAACCAGGAATGACGCGTCGGGCGAAGTCGAGGGCGCACGCGGTCACGGACGGATGGTCATCATAGCCGATCCCATGAAGCAAGCAGCGGTGCCTTTGGGGCCTGACCCCCGACCCATATGCCGAACCCCACGGAGCTGGGACGGTGGTATGAGCAGGGTGCGTAGAGGATCCGCTTTGGGCCGCGTGCTGATCTCCAGGGCTGGCCGATGTGCCCAGAGCGGCTTCAGTGGGCGGAGCGGCCCGGGGAGAAGATTCGATGGCGACCATTGATGAGGCGCTCGATCGTATCCGGATCGAGATGAACCTGGAGGCGGAGCGAGAGCACGAGGTCCTGGAGGAGATCCGGGGCCATCTGGAGGAAGCGGTAGCCGAGGGGCGAGCGCGGGGCCTCGACGATGACGAGGCCCTGGCGCACGCTACGGCCCGCTTCGGGATCGAGCAGGTGGGCGGGCAGCTCCAGGCGACCCACGAGGGCTGGGGCGTGATGGAGGGCATCGCTGCCGCGGCGCTTCCTGTTCTGCTCGCTCTCGTGCTCCGCTGGCTGGTCTTCGACCCCACGGGTACGTTCGCGGGCTGGCAACAGGTGGTCAGTCGACCGGCCTTCTGGGTCATCGCCGTTGTTGCCCTGGTGTTGCCGGTGCTCCGCTTTCCGCGGCGTCGGTACGCCCTCGTCTCCTGGGTCGTATTCTGGGGCCTTTCCGTGATGATGATCGTCGGAGGAGCTGTGCACTGATAGCTCCTCTCTAGACATAGGTGGAAGGAGGGACAGCTGTGAATGAGAGCAGGCAGCTAGGTGGGCTAACTGTCGGTGAGCACAGTGGGATGGCGATGCCGCTGAGAAGCCTGTCCGTCGTCGAGGTCATCCTGCGGGATCGCCATAACTTCTTCGTTGAGATCCGCGACGGAAAAGGTGTCGCCGAGAAGATGCGAGCTATGCTCATTGCCAGTGTCGCGTTCTTCGCCCTGTATGGGGCGGTTATGGGCTCCAGCCACAGTTTGCTTCAGGGTCTCAGCTCTGCCCTGAAGCTCCCCATGGTCTTTCTGTCGACCCTCCTCGTCTGCGCTCCCACCCTCTACTTCTTCAACCTGAACTTCGGCTCCAACCAGAGTCTGAGCCAGAACGTGGCCCTGATGCTGACCACCATCACCGTCACCTCCGTGCTTCTCCTCAGTTTCGCCCCGGTAGTGACGTTCTTTCTGCTGACCACCAGCCAGTATCAGTTCTTCAAGCTCCTGAACGTCGGCGTCTTCACCATCTCCGGCATTGTGGGGGTGACGTTCCTCAGCCAGGGCATGCGCATCGTCTCCTACGGCGGCAGCGAGGGGGTGCGGGCCCGGCGCAGGGTCGTCTGGCTGTGGATCCTCCTCTACGCCTTCGTCGGGAGCCAGATGGCGTGGACGCTCCGGCCCTTCGTGGGGGCGCCCGGGCTACCCTTCGAGCTCTTCCGCCAGCTGGGGGGCAACTTCTACGCCAACATCTTCGCCAGCATCGGCGAGATCCTGGGTTTCGTCACGGTGAGGTAGGGCGCGATGAAAGAGAACGCAGGGAACCGACTGGATCAGTTGATGGATCTGCTGGCGGACGAAGTGGCAGAGAGGTTGCGCGCGCGGGGGGCACTGTACGAGTCGGGTAGTATCGCCGGGACGACGGGGTCATCGTTCAGTGAACGCGACGCTGAGGCAGAGCTGACGGCCCCGGTCGACTCGCCGCATCGGACCGAGGGCCAGGATCGACTCCTGCCACCTCGCGCCGCTCCGGAGACTGGTGGGGGTAGAGAAGAGGAGACGGGGCTCGAAGTCAGGCCGGCGGATGGAATGGAGGCCGAGGAGCCCGGGGGCTCGCAACCGGCGCTGTCTGAGGAGCGAGACTACGCTGCCGAGCCCGGAGGCGAGGGCGAGGGGCTGGCATCTGAGGGTGTGCCCGAGGTGCCGCCAGAACCATTGCTACCGCTCCCAGCTTACTCCCACACGGCTCGGCTGCTGGGCCGCCTGGCCCTGGGCATGCTGGTGCTCCTGGTGATCATCAACATCCCCATCAATCGGCACGGCACCACGTTGGCGACGGCCATGCCGGACGCGCGGGCGTTGGTGTTCCGGGACGGCCTGGTGGTGAAAGAGGAGGGCGATCCCGAGATCTACGTCTTCCAGGATGGGGAGTTCCGTTGGATCAGGAGCCTGGACGCGTTCGAGCGACGGGGATATGCGTGGGCGGACGTGCACGTGGTGGAGGACGGCTTCCTGGATGACTATCCCATTGGTGCGCCGATCCACGTGCTCCTGAAGTGCCACGACAGCCCACACATATTCCGGCTGGAGGCGGAGGATAAGCGCTGGATCGTCGACATCGACGCCTTCAAAGCTGAGGGCCACGTGTGGGAGGACGTCCGCTTCGTCACCTGCCAGTATCTGCGGAGTCTCCCGGACGGGGAGACGATCCCGCCGGGCCACGGTCCGTCGCCGCAGCCGTGATTGTGTGCCCAGTGGGCCTTCGGGGCAGAGATCTCCTGGACGAACCAGGGGATATGCGTCGAGCCGGCGTCAGCCCCTGTTCGGCCCTGGCGCCCGGGTTGGTTCGAGGAACTGATTATCTCCCCGGGCGGGCGATGGGTGGCGTTCAGCGCCTGGGGATTCGACAGACCTGAGGACTTCCTTGTGATGTCGGTGCCCTAGACGCGCGCCTGCCGACAGGAACGGACGGCGGATCGCCTGTCCCGGCGTGCGCTGGGGGCGACTCTGTGGTACGATTCCGGCCTTGGCACGGCGCACAAAGGATGGCCAGGGCGAAATCCTGGTCGGGATGCTGGTAAGCAGCGTGTTCCGCTACCGGGCCGTCAGGAGCTGGCTGGACCCTCCCGAACTGGTATGGGTGAAGCCGTGGGCACACGGAGGATGCGATGTCAATCGAGGAGATCAGGAGCTTCATCGCTGTGCCGCCGACGTTGGCCACGGGTGGTCAGCCGACGGAGCAGCAGTTGTGGGGGATAGCGGACCGGGGGTTTGAGGTCGTCGTGAATCTCGGACTGGTGGACCAGGACTACAGCCTCGCCGACGAGGCGGGGCTGGTCCGCTCCTTGGGGCTGGAGTACCACCACATTCCGGTCGACTTCGAAGCGCCCACGCTGGGAGACCTCCACCGCTTCACGGAGGTGATGGATGCGTATCGGGGAAGACGTGTCTTCGTCCACTGTGCAGCGAATATGCGGGTTTCATGCTTCGTGTCGCTGTACGCCGAGGCCCGCCTGGGCTGGTCCCGCGAGCAGGCCAAAGATCTTGTGCGGCAAGTGTGGGAGCCGAATGAGGTCTGGACACAGTTCCTGGCTGATGCGCGAGAAGAGCTCGCGACGCGCCCTGACTGAGGAGGACCAGCGCCAGCGCTGATCCTCTTCACGCAGTTGGGGGCACGGGCTACGATAAGACCGATTTCGCAGAGCAAGGAAGGGGTATGGGAGACGATCCAAGAACGGAATGGACGGAGTTCTTCGACCGGGAGGCAGCGGCCTACGACGACCATGAGTTCACGAAGAACACCCTGGCGGAGGTCGATTTCCTGGTCGATGTGCTGGGGTTGCAGCGTGGCATGGCCGTCCTCGATGTCGGATGCGGGACGGGCCGGCACGCCGTCGAGCTGGCCAGGCGGGGCTATCGAGTGACCGGTGTCGACGTTTCGTCGGGCATGCTGGCCGAGGCCAGGCGCCGGGCCGACCATGAGGGAGTGGTGGTGCGATGGATCGAGTCGGATGCCCAGCGGTTCTCGGCTAGCGACGAGTTCGACGCTGTGATCTGCCTCTGCGAGGGGGCCTGCGGGCTGCTGGGAAGCGTCGATGACCCGATCGGGCAACCCCAAGCGATCATCGAGAATGCGGCACAAGCGATGAAGGTGGGAGCGCGGTGTGTGTTCACGGTACTGAACGCGTTTGCCCTGATCCGTAAGTATGACCGGGCCGACGTGGAGGAGGGGTTATTCGATCCTGTGGCGCTGACCGAGCGGTCCGAGTGCCGTGTGCCGGGGGCTGGTAGTGAGCGGCCCTTGCGGGAGCGCGGCTTCGTGCCTACCGAGCTGGTCCTGCTCTTCGCCCTGGCGGGGGTGGAGATCAGCGACATATGGGGAGGGACCGCCGGCAGTTGGGGCCGCCGGCCGATAGACCTGGACGAGATTGAGATTATGCTGGTGGGGACGCGGAGGCCCGGTCCCCTGGAACTGCCGCATCCAATCTTCGTGTAGCGGTGGTGGGATGTCGCGTGGTGGTGGTTGTGTCTGCCCGCTAAGGGGGCCGTCTCTGTGCTGACGGACCTTGAGAATAGATAGAGCCGCCTCGCTCAAAGGGGTTTGAACGTGGATCAGGGGAGAAGGGAACGCCTGCCGGGTATTCTCAGTGGGATCGCCGGCCTGGCTGTTCTGCTCCTGAGCCTGGGGCCCGGACCGGGGTGGTCAGTAGCTCGAGACACAGCCAGGTCCGTGGGACTCACCATCGTTGGGGTGGGCATGGCGCTCGTGGTTTGGGCAGCCTTTCGCATCAGGCTCGGGATGCTGGGCGAGGTGGAGCCTGCGCAGGGGGGCCTGGTGAAGCGGGGCCCCTACCGTCTCGTTCGTCACCCCGTCTATCTCGGGATGACCATCGCCCTGTGTGGAATCCCCGTCGCCCTCAGAAGCTGGTTGGGGTTGATCGGGGTCCTTCTACTGTTTCTCCCCAGTGAGATCTACCGCGCCCGGTTGGAGGAACGGGCTCTCTTCCGCAGGTTCGGGAGCG
>SKLM01000272.1 GCA_007123205.1 Thermoflexales bacterium | reverse complement strand
TCAGCAGTTCGCCCCGGTCGATCTCGACCTGATCGAACCCCAAGGCATCCCGTTCCACGGTGCGATAGGATGCGGCCAGATAGTGGTCACTGAGGACCAGAGCCGGGGTCTGATACCGCTCGGCCAGGTTGAACGCCCGCCAGCCGATCTCAAAGGACTCCTCAACTGTCCCAGGTGCCAGCACGAAGCGAGGGAACTCACCCTGGGCCGCGTGCATGACGAAAAGCATATCGGCCTGCTCAGTGCGCGTTGCCAGCCCAGTGGCGGGTCCGGGTCGCTGTCCGTTGTAGACGACTACCGGGACTTCGGTGATCCCAGCCAAGCCCAACGCCTCCACCATAAGCGAGAACCCACCACCAGAAGTGGGGCACATCGCTCGCACCCCCATGTGCCCTGCCCCAACCGCCATGTTCATAGCGGCGATCTCGCTCTCCGCGTGCTTGATCACGGCGCCGTACTCGTCGGCGTGGGCGGCGAACCAGTGAAGCACCGGCGACCCGGGAGTCATCGGATAGGTGGCCACGAAGCGGCAGCCTCCTGCCAGGGCACCCAGGGCAAATGCCTCGTTGCCGTTGAGGATCATCCGGGCCGGTGCATCGGGCACGGCCTCCATACTGAACGGGAAGTCGGCACGATAGGGCTCGGTGGCCTCAGCTCCGGCCTCGGCCACGCGGAGATTGGCGTCGATCACCTGCTGCCCTTTCTTGGCGAAGTTGTCGCGGATGACGGTATCCAGGTAGGTAAGGTCAAACCCCATCAGCCCGGCGGCCGCACCGAAAGCAACCGTGTTGCGCATGATGGCACGTCCGCCAAGCTCCTCAGCTAGCTCCGTGAGAGGGATGGGGAAGAAACCGACGTCGGAGCGGCGGAGTTCCTCTGGCACTTCGTCGTCCTCGTCGTATACGACAGCGCCACCGGCAACCAGGTCATCGACGTGCCGGCGGATCGTCTCCGTATCCAACGCCAATATCAGATGAACCGGCTCGGCGTGCGAATAGAGGGGTTCCGGCGAGACGCGCACCGAGAAGAAGTTGTGCCCACCCCGGATGCGAGAGTAGTAATCGGGCAGCCCGTGGACATAGAGCCCGCCGCGGGTCAGTGCCTTCGAGAAGCCGACACCGCTGGACTCCAGGCCCATTCCAGCTTCTCCACCTATGCGGATGGTGACTTGATTGGTCGACATGTTCTCTCCTTGTGAAGCTCCTCATTGTGACGTACTGCGGTTCGCTGCTGAGGAAACTCAGCAGCACAGAAGATCGAGTGCTCTGCCCCCATGGCATCGACCGAATAACGGGCCCCAGAGGCAGGCCGATCCACCCGTCGTAGGCTGAGACGCGCGCCTGTTATATTATAGCACAGAGCGGAGCCGTCAGCGGATGGCCTAGGTTGGGGTCGAGTTTGAATCCGGTTGGATCGAGTTGCAGATCGGTTGGAGCCAGAACCGATCCGGGGTTACAGCGTGACGATGCGGTAGCCGTCCTCCACGTAACGCATCAGGCTCACGTGACCGGAGGCATCGTACACCAGACGTAGTCCCTCTTCGGCAGCGGCCTCCACCGCCTGCGCTTGAACAGCGCAGGCCTTGCACACCGCGTCGATCAGGCCCAGCTCCTTGACCTTGCGGTACAGTGGGTGCCGACCGTGCCCAGGGTCGGGCAACTCCAGCAGCCAATGCGGAGACTCCCCTTCGAAGACAATCTTGACCTCACCTCCGCGGACGGTCATATCCAAGGCCCAGAGAAAAGCGTGAACCAGCCGGCACGGCATATCCAGGCCACCCATCAAGACGATAGCGATCTTTCCGATCACGACCTGATCCTTGGTCATCCAGGACATCCTACGACGGTCATGTAGATCGTGCTCTCGCCGACCCCGTCGACACCAAGAAGAGCATTCGCTTCATCGTCGTACAGCGCGGCGATCTGACAGCTGCCCATCCCCAGCGCGACTGCCGCCAATGCGACGTTCTGGGCAATGTGACCAGCATCCAGGTAAACGTACCGGTAGGCCCTTTGCCTATACTTCCACTTCGAGCGTTCGAAGACCGCCGTCCACACCAAGACGACATTGGCCCGCGCTGCCATGCGCTGATCGAGCGCCGCCCGGGCAATCGCGTTTCGGAAATCCCCCACCTTCAGCTGCTCGAGCTGATGATGAGCAACATCATAGTGATAGAGCCCCGCCTCGATCCCTTCCACAGCGTGGATCACGACGTACGTCTCAACAGGGTAGAGGGCCCCCGCAGACGGTGCTGCTCGAAAACCAACACTTTGCTCCATCTGGGTAATTCCTTGGGCAGCCCACAGTAGCTGAGAAAGCTCCTCTTCCTTCAGCGGGATTCCCTGAAAGCGGCGCTCGCTGCGCCGTTCGAGGATTACATCCCAAATGGGTGAGCCTCCTACGATTGTTGGTTCGCTTAACGCTATCTTCGGCGTGCCAGGATAACTCTTATGCGTAGGGGGCTTGCTGGCCCAATCCAGGCGGCCTCCACGGACATCGCCTCTCTGGTACTTCGTGCGCTCCTGAAACTCGTCTCCAACCGGTTGATCTCTCACGGGATTGCTGGACCTCCCTGTCGATAACAATGAATCTGTGTACCACACGCCCACTCGACTTGGCAATGGTGTGTCCTAAAGACCTCGGTCATCGGCACAGCCTTCGCCTGTCAGGGCTGTTCCGGGCGCAGCTGGGGACGATCCCCTGCGTCTCAGCCAGTCAAACACCAGGGCCGACCCGGAGGCTCCTGGATCACTCCTCAGAAGGGAGCGAAGCCGAGATCGAGCTTGAACCGATCGGCGAGGAACTGGTACTCCTGCTCCAAGACCCGCTGGTGACCACGCTCCCACTCGGCCAGATCCTGGAACAGGGTCCGGCCGATGGGATCCTGCGTCTCGCGGGCGGCCTTGACATAGAACTCGACGGCGTTCTTCTCAATGAGGTAGGCCATGCGGAGGGCGGAGAGCTCCGACGTGTAGTCGCGCAACCCTTCCTCGATGCGCTCCCGGGAGAAGATAGGCTCCTCCCCGGTAAAGGGGCTATCGGCCGGCCACTCCTGTTCGGCAACGCGCTTCCACGTCCCCTGGCGTTCGAGAGCGTCCAAGCGTGTCTGGAGGATGCTCTCGTGAGCAACCTCGTCCTCGGCCAGGCTCAGGAAAAGCTCTTTGCCTTTGGAATCGTTGGTCTCCTCGGCCGCGCTTCGGTAGAAGCGATAGCCACTCTGCTCCACGCGAATGGCCATACTCAGCACCGCGATGCCCTTCCTTACCTCCTCCTGCATGGGTCCCCCCGTCACGACGGCACCACGAGCCCCTCGGCTCTTGGCAGCCTAAGAATGGCTGGCAGCTCTATCAGCCGATGAAGAACGGGTATTCCTCACTGTCCCACCACGTCTCGTTCTCACTCAGATACTCGCGAGTGTTATGCAGGAGTTCGTAGTGACGTTCCTCCTGCTGAACCAGAAACTGGTAGGCCTCCCGAGCCCGTTCGTCCTCGGTCTGCTCGGCCCCTTGAGCGTAGAGGTCGCGGCTGATGTCCTCGGTCTCCAGCCCGAAGTCGAGGGCAGCCAGGTCGCTCTCCAACGACACCTCCCGCTCCGGGGTGAACACCGGTAGCTCGTAATCCGAGGGCGGTTCCTCCCCGGGGAGGTCAGGATCGTCCGGGTCGATATCAATGGAGCGATCCATCGCCTCTCGGAAAGGCAGCCAACGCCCGTTCTCCTCCAGCGCCTCGTATTCGACCAGGAGCAGTTTCAGATGATCTACTTCCTGCTCGGCGAGGTCGCGGAACATAGCCGCGCCGCGCGGATCGGACGCTCGTTCAGCCGCCTGCATATAGAACTTATAGCCGTCTCGCTCGAGGGTCATGCCCCGGCGAAGAACACCTTGTGGTGAATTCCAGTCCATTTCTGTCCTCCTAGTTGTGTATCCTTGTCAAATTGTCATCGGGCAAACTGCGCCCCGATGCTCGATGTTGCTGGGCAGAGAGCCCCGGCACGACCGTGCCTTCAGCGCTTTACCATCCTCGCGTTCCCGGGTCCCCCTTGAAGGGTCCGACGACATCGCTGGTGATCCATCCACCGTAGAACCCGCCGGGTTGGGGCCTGACGCGCTCCCCGTCCACGTAGCATCCGTCCATAGGCCCGGCATAGAAGGCTACATGGTCCTTGATGGATTCGAAGCCGGTCTGCGGTTCAGGATACGCCCAGGCCACCCGCTCCGCCTTCTTCCCATCGACGACGACATCGTAGTAGCGAGCGCGTCCCTTCCATTCGCACCAGCTCGAGCCAGAGGCGTCAAGGAGATTAGCCATCCGCACATCCTCAGGCGGAACGTAGTAGACGGGTGGATGGCTCGTCTCCAACACACGTTTGGCACGGTGCATCTCGGCAATGGTTACGCCGTTAAATACGACGCGGATGTGCTTCGACGTCTCCACGACGCGCGGAGGACGGGGGTAGTCCCAGACGGATTCCTGTCCTGGTCCAGGCTTTTCGGGCAGCGGACGGCCCCCCCTCACCTAGCCTCTCCCCCCGGAGGGAGAGGGATCCATGCTCTGGACAACCGACACCTCCCTCTCACTTCCCTCTCCCACAAGGGAAGAGAAATCCACGCTCTGGACAACCGATACCCCCCTCACCTAGCCTCTCCCCCACGGGGGAGAGGGATCGATGCTCTGGACAATCGACACCCCTCACCTGCCCTCTCCCCCCACGGGGAGAGGGATCGATGCTCTCGGCAACGGACGCACCGCCCTCACCTGCCCTCTCCCCTCAAGGGGGAGGGATCGACGCCCCGGGCAGCCGGCGCAACCCCCTCATCTAGCCTCTCCCCCCACGGGGAGAGGGATCGACGCCCTGGGCAGCCGACGCAACCCTCTCGCCTAACCTCTCCCCCGTGGGGGAGAGGGATGGATGGTGGGTGGGTCAGGGGCATCAGGTGACGGTGAAGCCGATACTGATGGTCACCTGCCATTCAGCGACCTCTCCATTCTTGATCCGGCCGCGCGTCTCCACCACCTCGAACCACTTCATGTTTCGAACGGTCTTCGCGGATTTGGCCACGGCATTCTGGATAGCGACCTCCAGACTCTTCGAGGACGTGCCAACGACGTCGATCTTCTTGTATACCTGTTCAGCCACGGTGTGCCTCCTTTACATTGGAACGGTGTCTAGATAGCTTGCCACGCTTGCGATTTCGCTCGCTCCTGTTGGTCACGCGTGGGTGGCCGACGGTCAGCTGACCAGCTTAGGTCGATGTCGCTGGCGGAGCTTGGCGACCTTCGGCGCCACCACGGCACGGCAATAAGGTTGGCCGGGATTACGCTGGAAGTACTCCTGATGATACGGTTCCGCGGCATAGAAGGCCTCGAGAGGCACCACTTCCGTGACGATCGGCCTATCCCAGATACCAGCCTCGTTCAGCTGCTCGATGATCCGTTCAGCGATCTGCTTCTGCCCACTGTCGTGGTAGAAGATGACCGAGCGGTACTGCGGCCCCACGTCGGCGTCCTGTCGATTCAACGTGGTGGGGTCGTGGATATCAAAGAACACCTCCAGGATATCCCGGTAGGAAACGACATCCGGATCGAAGACGACCTGGACGACCTCAGCGTGGCCTGTCCTTCCCCCACAAACCTGCTCGTAGGACGGGTCAGGGACTGGCCCCCCGGAGTACCCGGACACGACTTCCTTCACACCGCGCAATTGTTCAAAGACGGCCTCCAAGCACCAGAAACAGCCGCCTCCAAGCGTGGCCCGCTGGAACTCGCTATCGGCTGATGATTGTCGCGCTTTCTGATTCATAACAAGAACCCCTTCCAACTCAGACCGGTAACCAGCTGATATCACCTATGGGAACCGCGCCCGAGTTTCCTCGGATCGCCGAGCCCTCGGTGACGCAGGGAGCTCAGGTGGACCCCGCCGACACACGCACGGGGCCTTCCCGAGTTACCCCAAACC
>SKLM01000050.1 GCA_007123205.1 Thermoflexales bacterium | reverse complement strand
GCGGCCCTGGGAAGGATCGTCTACCCCCTCTTCTACCTCGGTGGCGGCGTCGCTGCCATGGCGGCCCATGTCCTCGTCAACCCGGGAAGCGATCTGCCCAGCGTGGGGGCCAGTGGGGCCATCGGAGCGCTGCTGGGGGCTTACATCGTCATGTTCCCCAGAGCCCAAGTGAAGGTACTACTGCTGTTGGGATTTTTCGTGATCGTCCGCCGCATCACGGCCGTTGTCTTCCTGGGCGTATGGTTCGCGATGCAATTCCTGACAGGGTTGGCCGGTCTGGGGGTCGAGACAGCAGAGGCCGGCGGAGTGGCCGTGTGGGCTCACATCGGGGGGTTTGTGTTCGGAGTGGTGATCGGCCTGCTGTTCCGAGATCGGGCTAAGGATCTCACGTTAGAGTATGAGCGTTAGCATCGGCGACGAGGAATGGTATGACCGAGGACAGGGTTCCCCCAGAGACTAAGCCCGACGTAGACGTGGATCCAATCACCTCCCAAGCCGAGGCGGAACGGGCCGTCGATAAGCTTCGCGACGCCGTCCGCTACCATAACTACCGTTATCATGTGCTCAACAGCCCCGTGATCTCCGATGCCGAATATGATCACTTGATGCGAGACCTGCAGAGGCTGGAGGAGAGATTCCCGGAGTTGAAGACACCAGATTCTCCTACTCAGCGGGTGGGCGGAGAGCCGCGAGAGGAGCTGGGGGTCATCGATCATCCCGTCCCGATGCTCAGTCTCAAGGCGGTCTACGACGAGGCGGACGTGCGGGCCTTCGACCAGAACTGTCGGGAAGAGTTGGGCGTAGACCCGGTGGAATACGTCGCTGAGCCCAAGTATGATGGTTTGGCCGTCGAGTTGGTGTACGAGGCCGGCCAGCTGTCGGTGGCCTCCACGCGGGGTGATGGGGAGACGGGGGAGGACATCACGCCGAACGTCAAGACGATCCAGGAGGTTCCTCTCAGCCTCCTGGAGGAGGATAGCCGCGCCATCCCCGACCAACTGGTGGTCCGGGGAGAGATCTACATCCGGAAGGACGAGTTCAAGTCGTTGAACGATACCCGTGTCGAAGAGGGAAAGGATTCTTTCGCCAATCCGAGAAACGCTGCGGCCGGATCCGTCCGCCAGCTTGATCCGCGGGTCACCGCGGACAGGCCGCTTCATATCTTTATGTACGGGGTGGCGAACCCGGATGACATCGGGTTCGAAACCCACTGGGAAGCTATTCAGGCGCTTCCCGGGTGGGGATTGAGGGTCAACCTGGAGTATGCTGAACGCTTCGACGACGTAGAGCAGGCGATCAGCTACCACCTTCACTTGGCCGACCGGCGGGAGGAACTGCCCTACGAGATTGACGGGGCGGTCTTCAAAGTCAACCGGATCGAACACCAGGACCGGCTCGGTGTCCGAACGAGAGACCCGCGGTGGGCCGTGGCCTATAAGTTTGAGCCCCGGCGCGCAACCACGAAGGTGAGGGACGTCCAGTTCCAGGTCGGGAGAACGGGAAAGGTGACACCAGTGGCGGTCCTCGATCCCGTCCAGGTCGGAGGCGTGGAGGTGAGCCGCGCGTCCCTCCACAATCAGAGCGAGATCGATAAGAAGGACATTCGGATCGGCGACACGGTGCTTGTGGAGAGAGCCGGCGACGTGATCCCTCATATCGTCAAGTCCATGGCGACCGCTGGTGGCCGAACGGACGAGGAGGAATCGCGAGAGAGAGTGTCGATACCGGAGGACTGCCCGGTCTGTGGCAGCCAGGTCGTCATGAGCGACGACAAGAAGCAAGCGCACTGCACCAATGTCAGTTGCCCGGCGCGGATCCGAGAGAATGTGACCCACCACGCATCACGGGCGGGCATGGACATTGAAGGGCTGGGTGAGAAACGGGCGGAGCAGCTAATCGATGCCGGGCTGGTCGAGCGTCTCTCTGACATCTACCGGCTGACCCGCGATGACTTAACCTCGCTGGAGCGTTTTGCGGACCACTCAGCTCAGAACCTGTTGGACGAAATCGAGGATAGCAAGGAACGACCGCTGGATCGCTTCATCTATGCCCTCGGGATTCCTCTTGTTGGGCGACACGTGAGTCAGACCTTAGCCCAGAACTACAAGACCCTCGAAGAGTTGATGGACGCTAGCGAGGATGAGCTGGAGAGGATTGACGACATCGGGCCGAAGGTCGCCCACGCCGTTGTCGCGTTCTTCCAGAGCGAGGAAAACCGTGAAGTCATCGAGCGAATCCGAGACGCCGGATTGGAGTTGCGGAATCCGCTTCACACCCAGGAGGGGAAGGAGCAGGCCCTGGAGGGCCTGAGTTTCGTCTTCACCGGTGCACTGGAGCGCTGGACTCGAGACGAGGTCAAGCGGACCGTGGAGGAACAGGGCGGACGGGTGACCTCTAGCGTGAGTGGTGAGACAGACTACGTCGTAATGGGCTCAGACCCCGGGTCGAAGCTGGGGGAGGCCAGAGAGCGGGAGATACTCACCATGGATGAGGAAGAGTTCCTGGCATTCGTGGAGGGCCGCGTCTGAGTCAGGCACGGGGGCGAGGCTATGGAGGCGAGCGGGCCCGCTGGAACCTGGGGGATCCCGCCTGATCTCTCCGCGGCAAGCAGGGCAACAGAAGCGTTGGTGGAGGACGTTTGAGGTGTGCGAGCTGCCACAGAAGCATATTGGTCAGCTTATGGACGTCGGCAATCGTGAAGGGTGAAGCAGGACAAGGAGGAACATGATGGATAAGGAACAGGAGTCGAAGGCTACGGAGGAAAAGGGAAACTCAGAGGGCAAGCTGGGCTACAGACTCGTCGTGGGAGCTGGCCTCGGATATCTGGTCGGGAGAGGGTTGCTGAAGAAGCCCATGATGGGGGTCGCCGTCGGAGTTGCGCTCGCTCTGATCATCCGCTCATCTTCTCATGATGAGAGGTAACTGATCCACGGATCGATCTATTCTCAGCGTGATCGGGACGGGTTCGGTGCGAGCGCCGAATCCACTCATGGGCACGGATCTGACGATTCGCTGGCAGCACCGACAGAGTCTGCTGAGTACGATGGGCCGAGATCTTGTGTCCAAACCGGACGGGGTGGGACGATCTGAACCTGCGACACGTGGAGCTCAGAAACCTGGCCATCCACTAGTGGGGGCGCTGGGAATGCGCCAACAGAAGACGCGCGAAGGCAGCCTGATGGGTGCCGGGAACGTATTCTTGCTCGCAAGGACGAGGAGATCGTCTGGATCGACCCGAAAGAGATCATCGGTGAATGAGAACCCACTGGCAGCTATGCCCGAGATCCTGAGATCGTCTGGAAAGTGGGGGGGGAGGGCCAACCGCTTACGGTGCGGGCCACCGTGTTGACGCCGTCCGCAGAATCAAACGAAATACCCCCGGGGACGGCCTGGGTGGATTGTGAACAATGGAGGTAAGACAGATGACCGGCTACACAGAGGAGCAACTGGAAGCCGCTGAACGCATCCTACGTTCGATAGAGGAGCAGGGTGGGACTGTCGAGGAAGAAGCAGCGCGCGCTATCGAGGCAATCGACGAGAACTCGTCGGACCTAGCTACTCGGCTGGCTTGGCTGGGGGAGGCGATCCTGGGGATCGGGCTACCGGGCGACGCAGAAGAGTACGAGCTATCTGACGAGGACCGTGAGATCGTTCGTGGGTGGGTGCCCAGCGAACGCCACATCTCCTGAAGGCGCAAAGCAGGGGGTCAGACCGGGCTCAAAATAGCCAGGAGGCCAGCGAGAAAATCCCCCTCTAGGGCGGTCAGTGGGGCTTGACCCGCAGAGACGACGCATCTTTCGGGGTCGGCTCCCTCATTCTCGCCTTCTGGAGGCAATGATTGGGGCATCCGCCCTAACGGACTTTGCGAGTAGGTGGTTTTCCAAAGGCCTCCCAGGATCGTTCGACGGCTAGCGCTGAATCGTCGCCGTTGATCTGGATGTGACGGTCCCGATCGACGTAGTCAGAAGCTGCAGGGACGACTCCCCCAGCTAGCTTCTCCATCCGGCGCCAGGTGCGATGGTGAGCGTTGGCGAGGTAAGAGGCCGGACCGGCTGCTCGCCGCCCGGACGCTCTATAGGATGCCAGCGCCGCAGGGACTCAGAGGCGCGACTGGGGGATCCGAAAGGCACAGATTGTGACAGACTGGCAGGCAAAGATCGCTCCGGCGGTGAGGGCTGTGGAGAAGCGGTACGACGCACTGAAATACCGCTTGTACTATGCCCTGGGAGGGCCGGGGCCCATCAAGATTCAGCCCTACCGGGGCTACGGAACCGACGAGAGACTCCATCTCAAGGGCCGCGTGTTAGAGAAGCGGGGGATCACGCCTCCCAGCGAGACGGCCAGCCGGTGGGCCAATCTGGTCAACATGTACCGCCGTCTCCACAGCCGGGAGGTGCCCCATCCACGACTGGTAGCTCGGTTCAACGGGATCCAGCAAGAGGTCGAGGGCGATGAAGAGGGCATGTTCGAGGTGTGGCTCGAGCTCCGGCGCCCCGTCAATTCCGATGAGATGTGGCAGTCCGTGGAGTTGGAACTGGTTGAGCCGCTGAGCGATCATCAGGAGGGGCCGGTGCGCGCAAAGGGTCAGGTGCTCGTCCCACCAGCGGACGCTCCCTTCGGGGTGATCAGCGATATCGACGACACCGTCATACAATCGGATATCGGCAGCTTTCTCGAGATGCTGGCGACATTCCTGTTCAGCAATGCGCGGACGCGCCTGCCGCTACCGGGGGTGGCGGCTCTGTATCGGGCCCTCTACAGCGGCCCGGATGGTAACGCGAGAGCACCGATGTTCTACGTATCGAACGGTCTGTGGAACCTGTACGATCTTCTGGAGGACTTCTTCCGATGGAACGAGATTCCCGGTGGGCCGGTCCTGCTGCTCCGAAACTGGGGGGTATATCGGGACGAACTGTTGCCCACCCGTCAGCGAGAACACAAGCTGGGCTTGATTCGCCCAATACTGGACACGTACGACGACTTGCCCTTCATATTGATCGGAGACAGCGGCGAGTCAGATCCGGAGATCTACCACGAGTTGGTGTCCCAGTACGGCGAGCGAATCCTGGCCGTGTACATCCGTAATGTCAGTGGCGATTTGGAGCGCCCGGCGGCCGTTGTGCAGCTTGCCAACCAGGTGCTGGAGGCAGGGAGCGAGATGGTGCTGGCTGAGGACAGTGTGGCGATGGCGCGCCACGCGGCCGAGAAAGGCTTCATCAGAGAGGAGGCGCTTGCCGAGATCGCGGCCGAACAGGCACGCGATGAGGTGGGAGACACCCCGGAGGACACGGTTCGGCCGGCCAGCGACTCGGGGACCTCGGTTGCCCTGGAGGGACAAGTCGATGACGAGGAGATTCGATCGGCACTGGGCGCGGCGGACGACAGGGAAGCGCCGACCGTGATTATGGAGCCAGGCTCGGAGGACTAGAGGGCAAGGAAGGCGGTCCAAAGGCCTGCTCATCCCAGGGCCCGATCCTCCCTCCGTGGGTCTCTCTCTGGCCGCAGCTCCGCGCACCTGCGGAATCCGCCGATCGATGCCAACTGCACTATGATGGGAGGTGGGGGGAAGCACCGGCTGAATGCCGGTACCCTGTGCGGACCGAATGTGGAGCGGCGTGACCCGCCGGAGTCTGTGGCCCCAACGATGTAGCCCCACCAAATTCCAACCTAATCCAACCAAACTCAAAGTTTCCCCCAACGGACCCCGTAGGGAGGGAACAGCGTTTTCTGCTACACTTGAAATGGCACGATGAAGATCACGTTCCTGGGGACGAGAGGTAATCACGAGGCACGGAGCCGTCGTCACGCTATGCACAGCTCGGCGATGACCTCGTACTACGAGACCGAGGTCATCGTGGACTGCGGCGGGGATTGGCTGGGGAAGGGGATGGAATGGGATGTTGACGCCATCGTCGTGACCCACGCCCATCCCGATCATGCTTTCGGGTTGAAGGAGGACACACCTTGTACCGTCTTCGCAACCAAGGGTGCCTGGGAGTCGATGGCCGAATTGTGGCCAGGATCGACAGATTGGCGGTGGCACGGAACGTTGAAGAGTTGGAGATCCCCCAAGACGGCATGGAGGTCGTGCTGCGATGATAGTCGCTACGGCTTGTGGGCCTCGGCGGGGAGCCGGCAGACAGCGTCGGCTGACGGAAGTCGAGGATTGGACATGCGGAGCCGTCACCGCGCAGAGTGAGCATAGGAGGTCGTGAGGCATGTCAGTGGTTTTCGGCGCTAATCGGTTGGAGGAACTGGTTCGGAGCGTGTCTGGGCTCAGCTTCGACAAGAGCGACCTGCAGCGGCTGTCGGACCTTGTCGATGACAAGCTGTACGACCTGCTGCTCATCGGTGTCCGGCACGCCAGCTACAACAACCGTGATATGATCATGGAGCCGGATCTCCCTCTGACGAAAGGGCTGCGCGAAAGCATGCAGATCTTCGAGCTATACGAGGAGGAGCTCAGGGTCGAGCCAATCCTGGAGGAACTGACTGCGTATCCTCTGCTGGAACGTGAACCCAGTCAGGAGGTCGTCGATCTCCTCCCGCAGCTGGTGGGTACGTTGATCATGGTGACCGCGCAGCTTATCAGAATCGTCGATCCGGAGGTTACCAATCCAACCGCCGAGACTTGGGATCGGGTTAGGGAGGCGATGGATCTGATGATCTAGGTCTTGTCGCCCGCCATTCGGTGGCAACAGCGGGGGCTGGACCAGCGCCTACCGGATCAGCACCAGGAGGCAGAGCAGGTGTTCAAAGACAGAAGAGACGCGGGACAACAACTCGCTCGCAAGCTGGAGCCATACCGAGTTGAGGATCCCGTCGTGCTCGCCGTTCCGCGGGGGGGCGTCGAGGTTGGTTACCAGGTTGCCAAGTATCTGGACGCGGACTTCTCTCTCCTGATTGCCAGGAAGCTGCCTTACCCAGATCAGCCCGAGGCGGGGTTCGGCGCAGTTGCCGAGAACGGGAGCGCGGTGATCGTTGAAGGGGCAAGGCGCTGGGTCTCCGAGGAGACGATTAAGGAGACCATACAGGAGCAGCGACAGGAGATCGTAAGACGCGCTGCCGTATTGAGGGAGGGAGAGCCCCTGCCAGACCTGGAAGGCCGCACCGTAATCCTGGTCGACGATGGTATCGCGATGGGGTCGACGATGCGAGCGGCTACCAAGTGCTGCCGGCACGAGAAGGCCGGAAAGGTGGTAGTCGCAGTTCCTGTCGCCAGCCGGGAAGTCGCAGAACAACTGGGAGGCGAGCGGGACGCCCCAGTTGACGAAATCGTCGTTCTGGAACAACCCCGCTTCTTTCGGGCAGTGGCGCAGGTGTATGAGCGCTGGTACGACGTTCCAGACAGTGAGGTCGTCGCCATCATGAAGCGGTGGCGTGCCGAACGGCGACCAAGCGAGTAGAAAGTGAGCGAGAAGGGCCCGGGCGACGCGGCAGATGGGGCTCGTCTTTCCGCGGCACCGAGCAGAGCACCGTACGTGCAGATAGAAGAGGGAGAGGTCTGCACTCTACTGGCCCGGTTAGGCAGGATAACCGGGGCTGCGAGGCAGGCCAGCCTTGCCCGTAGATGAGAGGAGTCGTTATGTCAGAGTTTGCAGACCGGACTGACGCGGGGCAGAGACTGGCCCAGGAGTTGTCTGAGTACGCGGATCGAGAGGATTTGGTGGTCCTCGGGCTTCCCCGCGGTGGCGTGCCGGTTGCGTTCGAGGTGGCGAGAAAGCTTGAGGTGCCGCTGGATGTGTTCGTGGTCCGAAAACTCGGTGTTCCGGGAAATCCCGAGTTGGCGATGGGGGCCATAGCCAGTGGCGGCATACGTGTGGTAAATGAAGAGGTAGTCAGTAGCATCGGGGTCTCCGACCAGTCGGTCGAGCGGGCCTCCGAGGAAGAGAGAGAGAAGCTGAAGAAGCGGGAGCAGACCTACCGCGGTGCGCGCCCCGGTGTGTCGCTCGAGGGTAAGGTGGTGCTTGTCGTCGATGACGGGCTCGCCACGGGCGCGACCATGCGGGCTGCCATCAACGCCCTCCACGAACACGGGCCGAAAGAGATCGTGGTGGCGGTACCGACGGGTCCTGCAGAGACGTGCTCGGAGCTCGAGGAGATGGTCGACGAGGTCATGTGTCTTACCACCCCGCGCCCGTTCTTTGGCGTTGGCGGTTCCTATCGGGACTTCTCCCAGACCACCAATGAGGAGGTACGGGATCTGCTGGAGAAGGCCCACGAGCTCACCTCCAAATAGGGGCCTGCTCAACACCTTGGGTGCCAGTTGGCCTGGCACAACACGAGTTCGGGATGCGGATGGAGCTGTACAGAGGGAGCCATATATATGAGACAGTCGAGTAGCACTTCAAAGCTGATGGTCTTGTTGCTTACTGCGGTGCTTTCCACTATGGGATGTGCACGCTTGGGTATGACCCCCGCCGACATCGAGCCCACGGAGGCGGATGCCGCGGGCGTGGTCGAGCAGCCGACGGATGGGGCTGTAGCCGTCGCTGTGGCGCCGACCAGCGGGCCCGGAGGCACCGAGATTGGGGTTGCGGTGGCCGGATTGCCCGCCGATGTGGGCATTGAGTTGCGCCTCGGACGTCCTGACGCTGGGTACGACGTCGCTACGAGCGCCCACGCAGATAACGTGGGCACGCTGACCGCCAGCCTGGTCATCCCCACTACCGCCGAACCCGGCGAGGAGTGGGTTGTAGCCGCGATCTCACCGGAAGGGACCGTGTGGGGCCTCTCGGGCCCCTTCTCGGTACGGGAGGCTGAGTATGCGCCGGATGCTGTCGTCGTTCCCGACGAAGGCCCGCCGGGAACGCCGGTGCAGGTGATCGCTCATGGGTTCCCAGCGGAGACTGCCGTCGAAATCGGCATAGGCCGGGTCGACTCGGAGTACGACGTGGTGACCTCGGCGGAGACCGATGGGGCAGGACGGATGGTGGCAGAGATCACGATTCCGGAGTTCGTCGATCCCGCCCACCGGTGGGTGATCGTGGCGGCCGTCGTGGACAGACCGATGATCAGGGCGATATCCGAGGAGTTCGCGGTGACGGAGGTGGCGACACCAACGCCGGTTCCCACAGCCGTGTTCACCCGAACAAATGTCTACCTGGTCGCCGTAGGCGACGATGGTCAGTTCGGCGAGCGCTTCGGTTGTAACGACAGCCTGGTGAAATATGAGGTGGCCATCGAACCAACCGCGGCGCCGCTGACGGCCGCGCTGGAGCAGCTCCTCTCTATCGACAGCCGGCAGGTAGGGGAGATGGAGCTGACCAACCACCCCCTCTATGGGTCTGATCTGGAGGTGGACAGCGTCGAGATCAGGGACGGTGAGGCGGTAATCCGCCTGTCAGGGACGTTGGAGATCGTGGGAGTCTGTGACGAGCCCCGAGTGTGGAGGCAACTCAGCGAGACAGCCCTTCAGTTCGACACGGTGGAGGAGGTATCGGTTCTCATCGACGACACTCCATTGGACGAGTTGCTCATGATGGACATCGATTAGATGTCGACGACCACACCCGCGTGTCCAGCCGCTGCCGATCTGCTGGCGTGAGGGTTGGTGGCAAAATCTGTGGCGAACGAACCACTGAGACGGGCAAAGGAGCCAGACGTGAACGGGAAGAGCAGCAGGCCTATAGAGAGACTGGGAAAGCTAGCGCTGGCGACGCTGCTGACACTGACGTTGGCGGTCACCGCAGCGGCGCAAAGTGTTCCGGCCCACAGGGCAGATGAGCGGCCGAGGGAGCCTGGCGGGATGGAGGTTGACGCTGAAACCTATGAATCGAAGATTCTAGAGCGCCGTATGACGCCGGACGGCCATATCAACACGGTCGTGGAGGTACCCGCGGAGGCGGACACCTACATCGCCTCCGAGTTTCCGCAGCAGAATTTCGGGGCCCAGGGAAGCATCTTCCTGGGCTACAGCCTCGAAAACCCTCACTTCGGTGCGCAGCGGATGCTGCTCCGCTTCGACGTGGAAGAGGTGCTCCCGGAGGAGGCGGCGGTCCGGGACGCCCGGTTGCGGCTGTATCTCCACTACTCGTCCCCAGACGACGACGTACCGATGCCCACGCACCTGCGTCAGACGGCCGAGGCCTGGCACGAGCATCAAGTCACCTGGGAGACAGAACCGGAGTGGGGCCCGATCCGGGCCGAGAACGAGGTGGGCAGAGCCGACGGGTGGTATGAGTGGGATGTGACGGAACTGGTGGACGATTGGATGACTGGCGCCGTTGAAAACCACGGTATGTCGATTCACTGCGATGAACGGATCCAACAGCGGGAGCGCGGATTCTACTCCCGTGAGGCACCCAACTCACTGTACCCGCGGCTACTCATCGAGTACGTAACGGATACCGAGCCGCCGATTGTGACGGTGGATCCGCTGCCCGATTTCGTAGGGCGTGACTTCACGGTCTCTTGGAGCGGCTACGATCCCGGCAGCTCAGGCATCGTGTCCTATGACGTCCAGTATCGGGTGGACGAAGGTCACTGGACGGAATGGTTGACGGAGGTCGACTTCGAGGCGGCGACTTTCGCGGCCACTCAACACGGCCGATTCTATGAGTTCCGAGCGCGAGGCACGGATGCAGCCGGAAACACGGGTGCCTTCAGCGAGCCTGAAGGCACCACGGTCGACGCAAGGTCGCCGACCACGACGGTCGACCCGCTTCCCTCCATCATCAGAGAGCGGAGCTTCCCCGTGAGTTGGACGGGCGAGGACGAGGTTTCCGGGATCCACTACTTCGACGTACGATATCGGCTCAACCGGGAGGAGTGGATCCCCTGGCAGAGTGAGACCCTGGCCAGAACTATGACGTTCACGGCTGTGCTTGATGGTCTGTACGAATTCGAGGCGCGGGCCGTGGACCACGTGGGTAACGTGGAGTCCTTCACCGGGCAGGCAGAGGCATCGATCATTGTGGACGTTGAACCTCCGTTCGTCGAGCCCAGGGTCTGGGTGCCCCTGGTAACCCGAGGCCATTAGCCAAGCGGGGGAGGCGTGGGTATTGCCCGGCAGTAGGTGGGGGGACGATGCGGACGCGGGGGGTCGGTGTGTCAATAGCCAGGCGCTCGCCCCGTGGGAGACGGGGAAGCGACTGGAGGTCGTCGCTGGCGCCGGGCACCTGCCTGAGGAGCCGGGCGCACTGGAGGAGACGGCACGATTGGCCTGCGAGGGGCCCGCGCGCCGCACGAACACATGAACAAGCCGACTATCAAGAAGGAGATAACATGTACGAGAGCATCGACGAACTGCCGGATACGATCAGAGACCTTCTGCCCCGGGAAGCGCAAAAGCTCTACCTGGAGGCTTACAACCGATCCTGGGAAGCGTACGAGAAAGATAGAGAGAGTGCGATGTCCCGAGAGGCGGTTGCCAACCGCGATGGCTGGACAGCGGTTCAGCGCGAGTTCACCAAGGACGACAAGACTGGCACGTGGTACCCCGCTGGAGAGGCACCGGAACGGGACGAGGCACCGGAGGAGGATCTACTCAGCGGAATCGAATTTGACGACGTCGTCTAGCCGGAGCCGGCACTCACGCCCGGTCCAGGGCCAAGCCTCAACGCCGGCTGGCCTGACCGACGGGACAGCGCCCATCGGTCAGGCCTACGGGATCACGATAGGTCGATAGGCCGAGGTACGTCGACAGGCCGAGGTAGGTCGATATGGCTAGCCGGTGTGCTGTCGTGCGTCGGGACAGATACTGGATCTATAGAGTGAGGGAGGGAAGATGAAGTCGGTGTTCGCGCTGTTCCTCGAATACGAGGACTGCGAAGCGGCTTTCGATGAGATGATCCGGGAGGGATTCGATCAACAGGGGATCAACGTCATCACGAAGGAGGAGGTCGCCAAGACGCATATGGACATCGACCTGGAACGCGTCCACGTCAAAGCGACGGACGAACTGGGCTCGGAGTCTACTGGGCTGGACATACAGCTGGGTACCCAGCAACCTGTTAAGCTGGGAGAGGTGGGCCGCGTGTACGCTGCCGGCGATATGGCAACAATTATCGCAAAGGCTGCGGCTGCACATGAAGAGGGCCTGAGGGAGACTGTGCCCGACTTCGACGTGTCGGCGCCAGCGGCGGATGCTTACGTGTACGGGTTAGTCAACGATGGCATTCTGTTGTGGAGTCGAGCCGATGACGACCGTGTTTCCGAAGTCGCGAATATCCTTCGGGAGAACAACGGGATGCGCGTCTCCGGCTATGGAGGATGATAAGCAAGGAAGGAGGGATCTATGCGCTATCACGAGCTAGTGCGCCGGGTGCAGGAGGAGGGCGGGTTCGCCTCGCCAGACGAGGCGGTGACGGCGATTCGAGCCACTCTGTCGGCCCTGGGTGAGTGCCTGTACCGGACCGAACGGCGGCATCTTGCTTCCCAGCTGCCCCAGGAGGCGAAGGACTTACTGCACGAACATGTCGGTTCGCAGGTCAGGCGGCCCCCGGCACGCTGTCTCACGTTGCAGGAGTTCTATGATCGCGTAGGGGCGCGAGCTGACGTCACGCGGACTCGGGCCATTGAGCAGGCCAAGGCGGTGGCGGGCGTTTTGGAGGACGTCCTCCCGGCTGGGGAGTGGAAGCACATTGTCGAGGAGATGCCCAAAGAGTACCGCGAGCTGTTGGGACAGGAGACCTCCGGGCCAACGGAACCCCAGCGGTTCTGAGTTGCATGATTGTTCACGGCGGGCAGCGCTCTGAATGGAAGAAGCTCGCATATTAACGTCGTCTCTGAGAGGTAGCGCAGTAAGTACAGCGGATGGGGCCACGAGAAAACCCTTTCGTGCCCGGTAGGGCACGGGGCTCGTCGCCTTCTGCGGCCGAATGGTGAGCCGTGCCGTCTCGCGTGAGGTTATCGTACTGGGATGACAGGCTGAACAGAGAGGTACTCCATGCCCGAGCTGCCAGATATGGAGACGATGCGGAGATACCTGGAGTCGACGTCGCTGTACCAGAAGATCGCAGCGGTGAACGTCGAAGACCATCAGTTGCTCTCAGATCTGGCAGCGGACGATTTGACCGACAGGTTGATTGGGCGCGCTTTCCTCCCCACGGAGCGTCACGGTAAGAGCCTGTTCGTGACGCTGGATTAGCCCGACGAAGGCTTACTCGTACCTCACCTCGGCATGACGGGGGGCTGAAGTATTTTCGCGATAGATCCGATAAACCGGAGTACAGGCGCGCGTCCTGATTCGCTTTGCCAACGGCTACCACGTGGCCTATCATGCCACGCGCAAACTGGGTCAGGTGGCCGTGGTCTCCGACGCTGAGTGCTTCGTCGTCAGAAAGAAGCTGAGCCCTGACGTCCTGGATCCCGATTGCAACCTGGCCGCTTTTCGGGAGGTGGTGGATGGAAGGCACGCGATGACAAAAGTCGTTCTCATAGATCAGCAGATCATGGCTGGAATCGGCAACGTCTACGGTGATGAGATCCTCTTCCAGACCAGCGTCCACCCGCGCACGAGGATCGACAGGCTGAATGACGGGGAGTTGGTCGAGCTGTTCCGCAATATGCGGTTGGTGCTGCAGACGGCGATCGACTGTCAGGCAGATCCAGACCGATTTCCCAACTGGTTCTTGGCACCACTGCGCCACGAGCGCGGATGGCGCTCCTTATGCGATGTGGAGCTACGGCGCGTGAAGGTCTCAAGTCGCTCGTCGTATTTCTGCCCCAAATATCAGAGACGGATCTCGTGCTGTGCTGAGGAGAATGGGTGATCTTATGGACGTGGGGAGCAGCGGACCAGAGCCTTGGAGCGCGAGCAGTCGACATGATCACGGAAACGGGCGTGAGATGGAGAACGACCTGATGAATTCGGTATCCAATCCACGTGTGGCCGGAGTTGCGCTCGTGGCCCTGGCCCTGGGGCTGATGGGCGGCTTTCTCATGGGTCGCCATGCCGGGGCAGAACCCTTCCCGCGGGTGGAGGTGCCCCGTGACGCAATACCGGAGTTCGAGCTCATCTCCGAGGCCTGGCGGACCATCGAACAAGAGTACGTGGATCAGGAGGCTGTGGTTCCTCGCCGCATGGCCCACGCGTCCATTGACGGCATGGTGCAAACGCTAGGCGATGTGGGACACACGCGGTTCCTGACACCGGAGATGGCCGAACGCCACCGGGATCAGCTCCGCGGACACTTCGAGGGCATCGGCGCATACGTGGAGATGCGGGACGGCCGGGCCGTGATCGTGGCCCCCATCGACAGCTCTCCGGCCCAAGAAGCTGGCCTGAAGGCAGGCGACGTGATCCTGGAGGTCGATGGGGAGGACGTGACGGACTTCTCCCTGGAGGAGGTTGTTGACCGCGTCCTCGGCCCCGCGGGCACGGAGGTGACCCTGACCATTCTTGACCCCGCCACAAAGGATACACGAGAGGTGACGGTGGAGCGCGCCGAGATTGAGCCTGAGCTGGCCGTGTGGGAGAGGATCCCGGGAAACAACCTGGCGTATGTGCGCATCTCGGCCTTTAGCCAGGGTGCCACGGAGCAGCTGGAGGACGCTCTGAGAGAGCTGGAGCAGGCTGGCGTGGCGGGCTTGATCCTGGACCTACGCGACAACCCGGGTGGTCTCCTCGGCGAGGCCATCGGCGCGACCAGTCACTTCGTGAAGTCGGGCAACGTGTTGTTGCGAAGGGACGCTGACGGCACTCTCATGGATGAGCCGGTGAGAGAGGACATAGAGGCGGTAGACATTCCCCTGGTTGCGCTGACGAATAGTGGCACCGCCAGCGCCGCCGAGATTGTGACCGGGGCCCTGCAGGATCACGAACGAGCTTCGACCGTGGGCACCACGACGTTTGGGGCTGGCACGGTCCTGAATCGGTTCGCCCTGGCCGATGGCGCGGTGCTCCTGCTGGCGGTGGAAGAATGGCTCACAGCTGAAGGACGCGTGATCTGGCAGGAGGGGCTTGCTCCGGATGTCGAGGTTCCGTTACCGCCGGATGCCGCTCCCCTGATCGGGCTCCGATGGCGCGATCTCTCAGAGGAGGAGCTCCTTGACAGCGAGGATGACCAACTGCTGCAAGCGCTGGACTTACTGGAGCGCTCCATCAGCGATGACGGGGGTTAGCGCCCGTTGCTCGTCACGCGCAGCGAAGAACGGAGTTGAGTCGATAGATCGATCCGGTGTGAGCCCAGCCAGGGCGGGCTCGAAGCCGCGGGAAACACCAGGAACGCGCGAGCGCCCACGCCGTGAACTCTTGCAGGCGAGGGTTGCAAAGGGCTGTCCGGGGATCGAGATCACAGTGCCGGGCGCGGGCGATGCTACGATTGCTGTCGATTTTCAGCCGTACTCGATGGGTGTTTAAGCTCAGGAGGACCTATGTCTAGACGATTGACCTGGTTGGCCCTGGTCATGGTCTTTGTCGTGGGCCTGTTATTGGGGCTATTGGTGTCGGACGTCGTGCCCGAGCTTGGGCTGGCTGCCCTCTACGAGCGGCTCGGCGGCTGGACGTTGCTGGGGCGCACAGTCGTGATTCTGCTGGTTCTGGCGATCCCGGTAGGTTATATCGTGCTGCTGATTGCGGGGGCGATCCGGTACGCCCGGACTGGCGATCAGGCCGCGGGTGAGCTGCCGCTGCACTACCTTCAGCGCGGCGAGCGCAGCACCGTCAAGCGGGTCCTCGTCTCCACCCGAGGTGGGCCTCACGCCTGGTTTGGCCTTCGGCTGGCCACCGGCATCGCACGGGCGGGCGGCGGGGAAGTCACGCTGTTTCGCGTCGTACCTCCCGACCGGGAGGTGGACGTTGAGGCGGAAACGCAAGCGCTGGAGGAGATGGCTGAGGACGTGGGCGCTGGCACGGTTGAGGTTCGCGCTCGCGTCACCTCAAATCCCTCGGTGGTAAATGGGATTCTCCAGGAGTTGCGCGAGGGAGAGTACGACCTGCTGATTGTAGGTGCGTCTGACGAGGGGACCATTCAGAGGCTGTTGTTTGGTACCGTGCCGGATGCTGTGGTCGAAAGAACACCCTGTCCGGTGTTGATTGTGCGCAACCCGGTCGGCTGACAGCGTGTCGGCTGTGCCTCGCGGAAAACGCTGGCGCTTAGGGATGTTACCTGGTGCCACGTCGATGGCTAACGGGTGACGAGCTAGCATCACTCTGGCATCCACCAGTGGCGTGACAAACCAAATTCAAACCTAATCCAACCAAACCCAACCGTAATTCCAATCCATGTCATCGGGGAGGCAGCCTCTGGTGTGGTATACTGTTGCTGATGTTTCGCCGGGCCCGTGTTTGTGGGACGCGTGGTCAGTGCTGTCAAGGGAGCCTGACGGGCCGTCATAGGCGCGAGGGAGCATGTGAGGAGGTTAAGATGCAGAGAGGAAGAGGTTTCAGAATCGGTCGCCTGTTCGGGATTGACATTCGCATCGATTGGACCTGGTTGATCATCTTCGCGCTGGTCACCTACAGCCTGGGTGTTGTGCTAGGTGAGCTGCAGGTGGACTGGGAACCCGAGCTCCGCTGGGGGATCGCGGCTGCCTCGGCGCTGCTCTTCTTCGTTTCGGTTCTCGCCCATGAGTTAGCCCACTCGCTGGTATCTCAGGCCTATGGGAATCCGGTCGACAGCATCACCCTATTCCTGTTCGGTGGGGTAGCCGAGATCCGCGAGGAACCTGAAACAGCCATGGGAGAGTTCTTCATGGCCATCGTCGGCCCTTTGAGCAGTCTGGTCATCGGGGGTGTTCTGCTGCTCTTGGTCGGCCTACTCGCAGAGCCGGTCGCTCCAGCCGAAGACCCGGCCGCCCTCATAGGGCAGCTCGGCCCCATCGCCCTAATGGCCACGTGGGTAGGCTCGGTGAACCTGGTTCTGGCCGCCTTCAACATGATCCCAGGATTCCCCCTGGATGGGGGGCGGGTGCTGCGTTCGATACTCTGGGCCATCACGGGTAATCTGCGCGCCGCGACCCGTTGGGCAACCTGGGTTGGTCAGGGCTTTGGATGGCTGATGATCGTGAGCGGCATCTCGATGGTGTTCGGAGTTACGATTCCCTTCCTCGGGACCGGCCTGGTCAACGGGCTATGGCTCGCGTTCATCGGTTGGTACCTGAACAACGCCGCGGAGCAGAGCTATCAGAGAGTGGTCATTCAGGACATCCTGGAGGGCGTACCGGTGACCCGCATGATGCGGAAGGACCCTCCGACAACGTCGCCCTCAGAGTCCGTAGAAAGCCTTGTGTACGAGAGCATCATGGGTACCGATGAGCACGCGTTCCCGGTCCTGGACAATGGTCAGCTGAAGGGGATTGTGACCCTCGCCGATGTGCGCTCCGTTCCGCGAGAGCGATGGCCTGAAACCACGGTGCGGGAGATCATGACGCCGGTGAAGGAATGCGCGCTGACAAGGTCAGATCGGGATGCCGCGGAGGCCATGCAGAAGCTTGCGACGTGCGACGTGCACGAGCTTCCGATTATGGATAACGGACAGCTGGCGGGTGTCCTGCGTCGTCAGGATCTGATCCAGTGGCTGCGGCTCCATACCGAGTCGGGCGGATGGGGACAGGGGCCGGTCCGGGGCTAGTCGACGGGTCTTGGGCGCTCAACAAGGTCACACCGCACAATATCACGTTGTAGGGAGATTGCCCATGTTGCGCAAAACACGAGAGCTATTCGGATTGCAGATCACGGCGGTTGACGGAAAGGCCGGCGACATCCGGGATCTCTACTTCGACAGCCAAGACTGGATCATTCGGTACCTGGTGGTCGAAACCGGGGGATGGTTGGAAGGGCGTAGGGTGTTGATCTCACCCCTGGCCGTGATCGATGCGCGTTGGGACGATGGAGAGCTGGCGGTGGCGCTCACGGGGTCCGAGGTGGAGAACAGCCCGCATATCGATCTTGACAAGCCCGTCTCGCGCCAGCAAGTGGTCGAGCTTCACGAGTACTACGGCTGGCCGGCCTACTGGGCAGGAAGCACGATGTTGGGGACCACAACAGCCGCAGCATACCCGATGATCATGGCAGGCATCGCCGAGATAGAGAGGGAGATGCGAGAGGAAGGGCCCCAGGAGAAGGTCCGGGGCGATCCTTACCTGCGCAGTGCGCGAGCGGTCACCAGCTACGACATCCAAGCTGTCGACGGAGAGATCGGTCACGTGGAGGACTACCTTATCGACGCCGAAGACTGGATCATCCGATACGTGCTGGTTGACACGCGAGATTGGCTCCCGGGGCGCAGAGTGCTGGTTCCGTCGTCGTGCGTGGAACGAGTGGACTGGGCCCAGACCTCGGTGGAGGTGGCGCTGACGCGGCAGCAGGTGGAGGCCAGCCCAGAGTACGATCCCGATGAACCGCCGACCTGCGAGTATGAGGACCAACTCCATCACCACTACGGGCAGCGCGGATAGTGGGGCGAGTAGCTCATACGATGCCACCTAAGGGGATCCATGGAGCTGAACCGAATATCAGTTATGGAGCAGGGCGGTTGCCGATGATGAACCATGGCCCGGGAGAGAACATACGGAGTGCTGAGGTGCCGCGAATGGTGGGGCCCATTGGGAAAACCCAATGTTAGACCGGACAACCCGAGCCACATCTCGCAACGGATGCACAGCTGGAGCGTCATAGTACGATCTCATACGGAGACCCGCCATTCACGTGTGGACATCCGGCTGGCACTACGAACACTGGGAGGGACCATTCTACCCTGATGGTCTACCGACAGACAGCTGGCTCCGATATTGCCAAGACCACTTAACCACAGTGGAGATTAACAACACCTTCTACCAGCTCCCGACCAGAGAGACGCTCGAAAGCTGGAGATAGTCGGTGGATGGGGATGGGTGCGAATCGGGACTGGCTGGGTTCGAGTGGCGGCAGTAGATAGAGCACGGCGCAAGATGTATGCAGAGCAGCGAGAATTGTAAGCACAGGCGTGTATAGCGCTGTGAGGAGGTCTAGATATGCCAAACATCAACACCGAGTTGGACTTCGAGTTCTATGGGGAAGGGCTGGC